>CAZVBP010000040.1:0-9059 GCA_964625515.1 uncultured Gammaproteobacteria bacterium | reverse complement strand
CCCACCACCCCCACCACAAAAAACACACTCACCACCGCTAAATCATTTTTCAAAAACGGCACGTCCACCATTCCGTGGATGAGCATGGTGAGAAGCGCAGCAAAGCACGCAAGAATCACAGGATCGGAACGATGCGTCCATGCGCGCGCGGTACAGAGCGCAATGAGGATGATGAAACTTGTAAGGCCAATCAGGCCAAGCTCACTCCAAATGTTTAAGAACACGTTGTGCGGGTATTGGAAGATTTCGTAGTCTGTTGCCGTGTGGTAGGGCTCGAGCGCTGCGGGGTAGTTGTTGAGGCCAGCGCCAAAGAGCGGGCGATCCGCGAGCATGTGGAGCGTTTCGCTCCACTGCGATCGTCGCACTAAACCGGAGGAGTCGTACAGCAGCACTTTATTGAGCGCGCTCGGAAAGAATGCGCTCACACCGAGCGCAAGCAGAATTGAAAGCACAGCGATGCCTGCTTTTGTTCGCTTCGCCATCGTCGACATCATGGCAATCACGAACAGCGCCGCAGGAATCGCGACGAGCGCGGCCTCAGTCTCCGCGGCGATGATGCCGGCGAGCATGATGAGTATCAGGATTCCGGTTGCGATCCCCCTCCTTTTTAAGGAGGGGCTAGGGGTGGTTTTTATCGCAAAGAGCGCCACCATCGCGCTCACAATCGGTGCGAGTAAAAGCCCCACTGCATTCGGATACGGGAAGATCGACGTCGCTCTGTTCTCGATTGCCCACGCATCAGGAATACCAATGTGAAAAAGCACCTGCGCAATGGCGAGTGCGCCAATCACGGCGCCAGACCCTGCGAGTACCATCACGCCCCGCACATAGTCCTCTTTCTTGAACGTACGCAGCATCACCATCCCAAGCAGCATCGGCTCAACGATGTAGGATTTTGCGATATTAAGCGCCGCAAGTTTGTCATCTGCGATAATTACTCCAATCACCGTCGCGATGCCAAGGAGTATCGGAATCAGATACGTTAGCATCAGCCGTGTTTGCATCAGTGCGTTCCCCCTCCTTACGAAGGAGGGGCTAGGGGAGGTACGAGAGCGCCGAATCACCCAGCCCACAATCACCATCACCACTAAGCACTCAAGCAACGTTGTGGGCACCGGCCCAACACTGAATCGCACAAGATACGTGGGCGTGAGTGCAAGCAGCGTGAGGATTGCCGCGCGCGGATTGCGCCATGTAAGCGCGGCGAACAGTGTAAGAATGGCAACGAGGAGTGCGAAAAAGATCATAGAATGCTAGACGACGGTTCGTTCAGGCCCAAAGGCTTTGAACAATGCTTTTGGAGAAGGCCCACCAAGCGCGGCAAGCGCGAGCGCATACAGCGCAATGCCCACGGGAATCACGATGAGTGCATGAGCGTCACGCAGAAAATACAGCCCGACGCTCATCGCAAGTGCCGCACCAAGGGATTTTGCTGCCAAATGAAGCGTTGGTTTCCAGCGTGTAATGTGGGTGACGAGCGCGATTGCGAGAATCGAAATCAAAATCTCTGCGAACAAGGACATTCCTGCAGCGCCCCACATGCCGTATCGCGGAATAAAGAGGGCGTATCCGATAACGGTAAGTACAGCCACGAATGCGTATGCAAACATCATCACGCGTTGTTTGCCAATCGCTACCACGGTGTACGAGAAGAGTGATCCAAAAAAGACTGCCGATGCCGTGGGGCCAAGGAGCGCAAGGAGTTTGCCGGCAGGGGTGAGGTTTTCATTGAGAAACGTCATCACTGGAACGCCCGCAAAGATACTTCCGAGCGCAAACGGAATGCCAAGCAGAATGAGCACGTCGAACCCGTCTTGCATGCGCTTTGCAAAGAGCGGTCGGTTGTGTGTTTCCCATGCCACGATGAGTAGCGGAAGCAAGAGTCCCATGAGCGTGGTGGGAATGGTTGTGACGACGTCGATCACTTTATACGCTGCGCCGTAATACCCAATTTCCGTATCGCTCAACTTGAAGAACCACATGAACAGCACGTCTCCCTTGAGGTAAATGAGATTGAACATGATCGATGCACCCATGGGCCAGCTGCGTGTAAGGATGGTACGAATCACCGAGGCGTCCCATGCGAAGCGAATACGGACTTCTTTGCCGACGCCCACAAGCATGATTGTAAGATGCACAATGCCGCCAAGCACAAACGCGAATGCAGCCGCGCCAAGACCAAGATCGAACACCCACACCATCAGCACACCGGCAAAGGAAATGACCCGGTTCATGGTTTCTGCAAAGGCCACGCGCGTAAGCGCGAGACGCTTTTGAAACACGCCTACGAATACTTGTGCCACGGATGTGAGGAAGAACGATGCCGCAAAGCACAGCACGGCCACGCGGAAGCCCGCAGTTTCGGGCATGAACAGCGTGGAGAGTGGAGCGATGCTTAGGAAGACGAGCGCAGAGAGTGTGCGTACGGTGAGCATTGAGCTTAAGATTTTCTTCTCGTCAGCACCGGGCTCGGAAATCAATTGCGTTGCGGTGAGCGTGAGCCCGAAATCGACGAAAATCGCAAAGATCGATGCGAATGTTTGCGCACGTGTGAAGGCGCCGAATCCGGGAGTGTCGAGCGCCTCAATCAGGAGAGAGAGGCTTGCGAGGCCAAGAAGGGTGCCGACAATTTTTCCAATCACTTGAATTGCAGTGTTTTTTGCGAGGGCGCGGCGTTCGGTGGACATATGATACTGACCATCATAGCAAAACTTGTTATGATCGAGGGGAATCTATGCCATCATTTTTTCGCAGAGCCGTTTCGTTCTTTCTTGCGCTGGTCATTACCGCGCAAGGCGCATCGGTATTATTCGTCCCAAATACTGCGCACGCAGCGATTTATTCCGCGCTGCGCGTCACGACGACCGGTGGCGGAAATCTTTCCATGGCGCCCGGTGAAACAAAATCGGTCACCGTCACATTTCAAAACACTTCTGATTTCACCTGGAAGAACGATGGTCCCGGCTACGTTTCGGTGTACACGTACGGGCCAAAGTATCGCGTGAGCGTATTCGATCCGGGCACGTGGCTTTCGCCAAGCCAAGTGAAGCGCATCGCCGAGCCATCGGTGCCGAAGAATGGAACCGCCACCGTCACCTTTTCGCTTCGCGCACCATCGACTGTTGGAACGTACAAAGAAACGTTTCGTCTTGCATCGGAAACGTATGCGTGGTTCGACGGGGGAGAGTTCACGCTGAATATTTCGGTAAACGGAGTGTCGTCGTCGACCACCTCATTATCGACCGTGACGGATTCAGGATCAACGTCAACCGCACAGGCGGAGCTTGTGATGGTTTCGGCAAATCGTGTGAAAGCGGTCGCGGGGAGGTCCATTACGCTCACTGCGGTGTTCAAGAACACGGGAACGACCACATGGACAAGTTACGGTTTGCGTGCGCCTGATGTTTCGATTGCATCGAGTGGATCGTTCAAGCACGCATCGTGGAATGGTGATGTGCTCGCACTCGCACAGGGAACCGTGAAGCCTGGCGCAACGATCGCGGTGCCATTTTCGATTACTGTACCGTCCACAAACGGAACACACACCACGAATTTTCAACTCACGGCAAATGGAGAGTCGGTAAGCGATGCACTCGTGCAGATTCCGGTTGAAGTAACCGGGGGAGCAGGCGCGGCCATTTCGGCGCCAAAGAATGAGAACGACGAGGGCGCTGCGGTTGCGTACATTGCCGAACCGACGATGCGTGTGGGGAGTTTAATTGTGGACGAAGAAACAAACGATGAAGTGGTGATTACGTCGTATGAGAGCGATTTTGCCGTTCGTGACGGTACGGGGAATTTGCTTGCTGAGATGAAGAAGGGGCAAGAGGTCACGGCGGCATGGGACGGTACGCGATACACGTTTAACCGGGGGAGAGGAGAGGAACGATCGACGAGCTGGCTACGGTTCATCCCGGCCACACCCAACGCCATCATGACGGTGACGAATTTCGATCGGAAGGTGACGCGCGGGTCGTCGTACACCGATAACACGTTCCGCAACATTCTCGAGTTACGACACAACACCAGCAAAGATCGTGTGTGGCTCATCAACGAGCTCCCGATGGAGATGTATCTTCGCGGCCTTGCGGAAACGTCGAATATTTCACACACCGAATTTCAAAAAACACTCATTACTGCCGCGCGAACATACGCGTTTTATCACTGGAGTCGTGCAACGAAGCATGCCGATGAGTATTTCCACGTCGATGCGTGGCTCGACCAGGTGTACAAGGGATATGGACAGGAAGCGCGGACGCCCAATCTCACCATTGCGGTTGAGGCAACACGCGGACGGATTGTGACGTATCAGGGTGCAACCGCGATTACGCCGTACTTCTCGCGCTCCGACGGACGCACACGCAGCTGGAATGAAGTGTGGCACGGCACGGTGCCGTGGGCGGTTGGAGTTCCGGTGCCGTGTGATGAAGGGAAGACGCTATGGGGTCACGGCGTGGGGATGTCGGCGTCTGGCGCGCTTTGCATGGCGAACCAAGGATGGGTGTACAACGATATTCTCACGTATTTCTACACCGGGGTTGATGTTGAAAAACGATGGCAGTAGCGCGTGTGCGAGAGTGATACAATAGTGAGTACTATGGCGATCCCACTTTGGGTGCTTCTTCTGCCGCTCGCGCTTGTGGTGGCATTCACCGCACTTTTTCTCTTTTTCAACGTGTTTCATTTGGCGCGGTACGGCATTGCAGAGCGCGGCGCGGGTGCGCTCATTGTGGTGTACGTGGTGAGTTACGCCATCGTGCTTGTGCTTGGTGTTGGTGTGTTGGGAAATATTGTCTGGTCGCAAACCGTTCCTATCCGCAATCTTTTTCCGTCGTTTGGCAGCAGCCCGTCGACGCTTTTTGACTTATGATGAATTTGCGCGCGCTTCCAAATTGCATGCAGGGCGAGCAGATCGTGTTGTTTTTGCGCAGGCACTGGATTGATCTTGTGCGAATCTTTGTCATGACTGCAGTGCTGCTTGTGGTTCCGGTGGTGGTTGGCGTTGTGGTGGAAATGCTAAACCCGGAAATGGTGCTTCATCCATTTTGGGGGCCGGCGTTGATGGTGGCGCTTGTCGCCTATTTGCTTGTGGTGCTTGTGCTCACATTCACCGAGCTCACCGATTATTGGCTCGATGTGTGGATTGTCACCACGGAGCGGATCATCAACACCGAGCAACATGGTTTGTTTAATCGTGTGGTTTCCGAAGTGTATCTGTCACAAATTCAGGACGTGACGAGTGAAACGCGAGGATACCTTGCAACGTTCCTCACCTTTGGCAATGTGTTTGTACAAACAGCCGCCGAGCGTGAACGATTTGAATTTAAAAACATCGACAACCCCGACGACGTGAAAGTGGCCATCACCGGCCTTGCGAAAACATGCAAAACGCAACACAAGCATGAAGGGCAGGGGCATGAACCGGCCGCGCGCGCTGAACGTGCTGCAAGTGCGGCGAAGAAAGAGAGTCTTTGAAGAAGGGGGAAGGCCGTTCGAGGTCGTTAGTATTTGCATCAGTCATGTCGACGATAGGAGACATCTCACGTTAATAATGTGGAATCTTTTTCGTAATGGAACGACCGGAGGCTTTGAGAGGCTGGGAGGGGCTGACGGCCATATCGGATCGAAATGATTGAGAGCGTGGGGTGTTGTTTTTCAAAAAGGCACCCCCTGTTAATGCAACTGTGTTGCATGGAGGAGCTGGGGTGCTCGGTCGATGATGTACGTGGTCGATTGTGACGCGCTCCGATGATGCGCATCGATTCTTTCACTCTCGATCCCATCGCTCATACAACAAAACGACCACCACGATGTTTACACATCAATTTTCGCGACACTTAAACCCCCCCTCCATCGAAAAATATCAGCATACCCTCCGCTCCCGACTTCGCCGACTTTCCTGTCCCAACCCTTTCGAAGGATCAGACGCATCGGTGTGGTCGTGCGCTAAATTACTCGGAAGCTTAGCTTCCGAATTTTCTTTTCGTCATTACTGCCAACGATTTTGATTCTTTTTACTCGGAAGCTTAGCTTCAGAGTACGGATTCTTTCAAAGACTCATCCCGAAATCTTCGCTTTTCCAAGATGCTCGTATGCACGGGCGGTGGCCATGCGGCCGCGGGGGGTGCGCTCGAGGAAGCCGAGCTGAAGGAGATATGGTTCGTACACTTCTTCGATAGTTTCTGTTTCCTCCTGTGTTGCCGCAGCAAGCGTGCCAAGGCCAACGGGTCCGCCGTTGAATTTTTCGATGAGCGTGAGGAGGAGATGGCGATCAACAGGGTCGAGCCCGAGTGGATCAATCGCAAGCAGCGTGAGCGCTTCGTGCGCGATTTCCGGAGAAATGTTCCCATCATGACGAATCTGGGCTACGTCACGCACGCGCTTTAACAGACGATTCGCGATGCGCGGCGTTTTGCGCGCACGTTCTGCAATAGCTCGCGCACTTGCCGCGTCGATGTTCATCTGGAGAATCGCAGCGCTTCGCACGATGATGCGTGCAATGTCGTCGTCGCTGTAGAAATTGAGATGAAACGTGCTTCCAAAACGGTCGCGAAGTGGGGCGGAGAGAAGGGAGAGGCGCGTGGTGGCGCCAATCACGGTGAATGGCTCGAGGGAAAGTCGTAGTGTGCGCGCAGAGGGCCCCTTGCCCACCACTAAGTCGAGTGCAAAATCCTCCATCGCTGGGTACAGCACCTCCTCGATGTTGTGATTCATGCGGTGAATTTCGTCGATAAAGAGAATATCGCCGCGGGAAAGATTGGAAAGAATTGCGGCAAGATCGCCCACACGTTCGAGCGCCGGCCCGCTCGTCACACGCACCTGCGCGCCCATTTCCGCGCCAATGATGTGCGCAAGCGTGGTTTTGCCAAGCCCAGGGTTGCCGTACAGCAACATATGCTCGATGGGCTCGTTGCGACCCTTTGCCGCATCGATGAAAATAGAAAGATTCGTTTTTAAATCGTTTTGACCCACAAAATCGTCCAGCCGATGCGGCCGCAATGTGGTTTCGAGCTTTTGCTCTTCTGGCTCCGCAGTTTTTTCCACAATCCGCGGGTGCTCGGTATGCATTTCTTCATGAAGCATAGCTAGCAACAGTTTACCTTATTGATTGACGAAATCACACTTTTCATGTTTCACTGAGGGGCCGCGTTCGCGCGGTTTCTGTACATTCACTGTGTGAATCACCCACTCCCTTGATCTTCAAGGGGAAGGACATCATCGTGACAAAGCCCCTCGTTCCGAACCTGGCAGTCGGCACCGGCCGCACCCCCGCCTCCGACAGCGCCATCACCATCGACCCCGAGGCTGATGAGATCACGGGCACCGGACAGGCGGCCGCCCTCGCCGCCTTCCGCGAGCTGGACCCGCCCGCGGGCCTTCTCGGCGCCCCTGAGCTCAAGGATCTGCCGGCGTTGCAAGGCGTCCCGCCCGTGCGCCTCCCCGCGGGGGCAGTTCCTCCGGACTACGAGGAGCGGGAAGAAGATCTCGGCGGCCTGATCCGTCCGTTCCTTCGGCGCCCGCGGCGCGTGGAGTCGCTCCCGCCGGTGGGCGGGGACTGGCGGGACACGTTCAATGAGCACTTCCCGGAGGAGCCCTCCCCGCAGGCGCAGGCCACGCAGCCCAACCCCACCATCGTGTCGGGGGAAGACGGGGACTGGCCGCTCGTCGATGACCGGACCGACGAGACCGCCCCGCCGACGGGGAAGGCCGAGACCGACCCGGTCACAGCGTCGGGTGCCCCGCCGGTGATCACCATGCGGGTGCCCCGCCCGCCGCACGTGGGCAGCATCATGCCCGGGCAACCACTGGAGAACGCGAAGATCGTACTTCCCGAGGGCAGGGAAGTCATCGTTCACGGCCGAAAGGTTGTGCCGTGGGATGACGAGAGCAGAAGGTGGATCCAGGGAGCCTCCATGACCGGAATGCCCATTCTGGCGGGAAGAGGGATTCAGCGGCGCTTGGTCGCGGTGTACGCCGCGGTCAAGATCCGTTCGATCTCTATTTCCGGCAACACCATCGAGACCGTGGTGGATCTGGGGTTCGGCCCCTTCATCACGGACGCGGATGAGCGCGCGTGGGGCCACAAGCTCGTGCGCGACAACGCCCTTCGCCTCAATGAGTTCGAGCAAGCCCTGGCCTCCGCCGCCGCGCACATCCCTCCCCGTGTCGGCAGGGTGTATCGCTGGATCGGTGGTCCACCGATGTCGTACAAGAAGTTCAAGGACAACTCGGGATACCACTGGTGGTATGGTGCGGACCGATGCCCCACGAAGTTCGAGGTGGACGACTCCTTGGTCCCCACCGCCCTGAGCGTGGCGAAGCAGGTGCACGCGCGTCTCGAGAAGTCGTGGTGGACGAGGATGCGGGCCCGGGTGTTCAACCGGGAAGAGTACAAGCTCTGGGAGCACTTCCGTGGTCTGTCAGATGCTGAGCGCTCGGGAGCCAAGCTCGAGGACGGCCTGACCCGATTGCAACGGGAGTACGTTGCGTCGGTGGCGGCACGGCGCGCCGCGAAAGTCGTTGGCAGCCTCGGCTCCATCGCCCTTGGGGGCAAGGAGGATGTGCGCGACGCGCTCAACGACGCTGGACTCCCCGACATGGGCGGAACCATGCTGACCTATGGGGGGGACGAAGAGGACAGCTTCGAGCCTCTCGACGAGCCCCCGCCCAAGAAGTAGGGGGACAACGACAAGACCAGCTTCGGCTGGCACGGGAGGTCTGCTGCGTATCGCGCCGGACCTCCGTTTGTTTTGTGGAGGGGAAGAGGATAAAATGGTGACGGTGGAAAGGACGGTCAAAACGGTGAAAGCGGTCAAAGCGGTTATTGCGAAGCCAGATCCTGAACGAAAGTGAAGAATCTCGAGCGAGCAAGAGTGAATCCGATGCGTGTCCGATGTGTTTCCCCTCCTCTCCGAGGAGGGGCCAGGGGTGGTGGGAAGCCTTTCACAATAACCGACTTCATCGAGGGTAATCCCGATTGACCGATTTGACCGCAGTCACTCATCACAATCCCGATACACCGGTTAACCCGACAAATTCTCGTTCACAATCTCAGCCGA
>CAZVBP010000039.1:0-9164 GCA_964625515.1 uncultured Gammaproteobacteria bacterium | reverse complement strand
TCGTACAACGCGAAGAGCAAAGAGCGCATGCCGCGCATTGTGATTGTGATTGATGAGCTTGCGGATTTGATGAGCCAAAACAAGCGCGATGTGGAAGCGGTTATTGTGCGTATTGCACAAATGGCGCGTGCTGCCGGAATTCACTTGATTGTTGCAACACAGCGACCGTCGGTGGACGTGATCACGGGAACCATTAAGGCGAATATCCCTACGCGTTTGGCTTTTGCGGTGGCATCACAAGTGGACTCGAAGACGATTCTCGATGTAGGCGGTGCAGAAAAGCTCTTGGGGCGTGGTGACATGCTTATGCATACGCCAGAATTGTCGAAACCGAAGCGTGCACAAGGTGCATACGTTGCGGAATCGGAGATTGAGCGTGTGGTTGCCTTCTTAAAAGAGGAAAGCGAGCCTGATTATAACTATCAAATTACCGAAGGTGGCAACGGAAGTGGGGGAGTATCACTCGATCCTTCCGAGAGCGACGCATTGCTTGATGATGCGATCGAGATCGCGATTGATGCAGGGAAGGTGTCGACGTCATTTTTGCAGCGCAGGATGAAGGTTGGGTATTCTCGTGCGGCACGTATTGTGGATTTGATGGAGCAGCTTGGTGTGGTTGGACCTGCGGATGGCGCGAAGCCACGCGAGGTGCTCGTGAGCGAGTGGCCGCCGGAAGGATCGGGCGTGCCCGATGATGATTTTGACGATAGTATGGATACGGAGAATAGTGAGGAATCAGATTCGGATGATGCACAAGGAGCGGGGAATCAGTTTATGCCGCCAGAAGCATCGGACGTGAACGAGGAAGACGTAGAACGGACCCGGGGCTTTTAATGTTCATCGTTATGGTTTTTGTGATGCGCAAATTGGATCGTGTTCCGCAAACGCTTGCCGAAAAGCTCCGCGCGCTTCGTCGTGGGCAAGCGGTGAGTTTGGTGATGTTGGAATCGTCCACACATATTCAACGAAAGTATCTCGAAGCGCTTGAGAAGGGGCGATACGACGAGTTGCCCGAACCGCTCTATACGCGAAATTTTATCCGTGCGTATGCACGCGCACTCGGCGCTGATGAAACGTACTTTTTGGAGTTGTATGAGGAAGAAAGCGGACGCATGGATCTTCTTGCGCCGCACCGATTGCCTCGTGAACGTGTTCGACGCGCTTGGCTGTTCTCGTCCGCCCGATTTTTAAAGCGTTTGGGATTTGCCGCGATTGGTATGGTGGTTGTTGGATATTTTGCGTGGCAAGTTGATGGTTTGCTTCGTCCACCAGAAATTGTGATCGCATCACCTGCGGACGGCGTGAGTGCATCGAGGGCGCTCGTAGAAGTGCGCGGATCGGTGAATACCAGCGACGTCACCCTTTTTGTAAACGGACAGTCGGTGGTGGTGAATGACGATCAAACATTTTTTACGACGGTGGACCTTACGCGTGGTGTGAATGTCATCACCGTTGAGGGCACGCGACGGTATTCACGAAAAGCAAAAGAATATCGACGAGTTGTCTTCGACACAGCTCTCCCTGGGGACGAACAGGGGATATCTCAGGTGAGTTATTTTTTGGAGTAGTGTAAAGTGTTCGGTAGATGTTCGTATCGTTCAACGATTTTTCTTTCGAGAAAACGTTGTCCGCTTCCCAATGATACGGGCTGATGCTGAATCACACTTTTTATAACGGTATGGCAAAAGAACAGGTGAACGCACGGCTCAATGCTGCGCAGGCTGCGATTGGGCAGATCAAGCAACGTTTTGGTGACGGCTCCATCATGCGACTTGGGGATCAGAAAGCAACAAACATCGATGCTATTCCCACAGGATGTTTGTCACTTGATTTGGCGCTCGGCGCACTTGGTGTGCCACGCGGGCGCATCATTGAAATTTATGGCCCGGAATCTTCCGGAAAAACAACACTTGCACAGCACATCATTGCGGAATGTCAGAAGCAAGGCGGCATTGCGGCTTTTGTGGACGCGGAGCATGCAATGGATCCGGAGTATGCAAAAAAAGTTGGCGTCAATATCGACGAGCTCTTTATTTCGCAGCCAGACACGGGGGAGCAAGCACTTGAAATCGTGGAAACCCTTGTGCGGTCGAACGCAATTGACGTTGTGGTTGTGGACTCTGTTGCAGCGCTCACGCCAAAAGCGGAAATTGAAGGCGAGATGGGCGATTCGCACATGGGATTGCAAGCACGCTTAATGAGTCAGGCGCTCCGAAAGCTCACAGCAATTGTGGCGAAGTCGGGAACGGTGGTGATTTTCATCAACCAAATTCGAATGAAGATTGGGGTGATGTTCGGGAATCCCGAAACCACGCCAGGAGGAAATGCGCTCAAATTTTATGCGTCTGTGCGCATGGAAATTCGTCGCGCTGCGCAAATTAAGCAAGGGGAAAAGATTATTGGGAACCGCGTGAAGGTGAAGATTGTGAAGAACAAAGTTGCTCCGCCGTTCCGCACATGTGAGTTCGACATTATGTATAACGAAGGCATTTCGATCGCAGGAGATATGCTCGATCTCGGCGTTGAGGTTGGGTCCGTTGATAAGCGCGGGAACAGCTATCTTTTTGGCGAAGAGAAGTTGGGTGTTGGGCGCGAGGTTGCGAAGCAATATCTGCGTGATCATCCCGATACCTTGAAGGTGATGCGAAAAGCCACCACAGCCGCTGCACTTGCAAGTGAAGGGTTTGTGGTGAAGGCATCGGGAAATCAGTTGCCGGATAAGGAGAAAGATGGCGATGCGGCTCTTGATGAGTAAAATGATCGGTTGCGAAAAGGGAATGTTTGGACTATGATCCGTTGGTGCTCGCGTCGCAGTGTTGCGGGGCAAGACCGGCATTTCCAAACTCATCGGTGCGTACCTGCACAAACGGTGCAGTGACGTTCTCCTTTCGCACTACGCTGAGCTTGGGCTCAAATGTAGACCGTGTTCTTTCCCTGCATCTTTACGACGTGAAATACCACGAACCAAATCACCACCCATCCGGGTGGTGATTTGTGTTTTCGAACGTGAATGATTGTGAGCGTTGCCAATGCGAAGGTTTGAAGTGTTTCGGAAATAGTTAGTTTATGAATAACACAGCGGCCCATGCCCCCGAAGGAGCATGAGCCGCAACTCGTGATCGCCATGATGGTTGGTTCAGGAGGAGCGCCGACGGCGCTGCTCCCGCACCCGTTTCTCCTCGAGCCAGATCGATTCCTGCAGCTCTACTCCCGCACTATCGAGCCTGTAGTACGCGCGACCCTCGGAGTAGATTGCCTTTACCAGCCCGATTGTCTGCAGGCGGTTGACCAACGTATCAACCCACTTCGTGGACCGCCGCGTACGATGTGCGATCTCGTCGATGTCCATGAGATGGTTGATGGAGAGAAGCAGGATGATTCTGCGACCGGTCACGCTCTTGCGTACCCGTTCGTCCTGCTCCGGTGGACGCATGCGGCTGACCATGTCGGCCATGAGTTCGAGCATGGCGTATGCGGCGGTGATGCCGTAGGTGCGGTACTTGGCACCACGGAGCTTCTCCGCCTCATGCACCACTTCGAACAGCGCTGTCTGGATCGCGAGGATCTTGGCACGATCCATCCAGACGATTGCCTCAACGAGGTCGAGCCGCAACCCCGCGAGAGCCTCCTTGACCCGTTCTTCCGTGGGAACGGGTTTGTTGATACAGGCAGCGAACTCTCCGATCGGATCCCATGGCTTCAGTGACGCATCCTGCGATGGTTGTTCTGCCACTTTCCCTCCTCGCCCGGGGGTGACACTGAGTGTTCCGGACAGGGCAGGATGACTTGTTTTTGGGAGGTTGTCAATGTTGAGGTATGAATGCTTCGCGAACGTTGGCGGAGAAATGGGAATGTTGCCAATCGATCCGTTTCCGACCCCATCGAAAAAATCGGCTTTGAATCAGAGCAATCCTGAAATGAGAACACCCCGCCAGCCGCGAGACGGGGGTCTCTGCGGTGGCGGGGCGATGCGTGATTGGTGATGGTTCACGTTCCGATGGTGATGCTCTGAACGCCGCCTTTGCACTGACGTGCGGTCTCCATCACCATGGCGACGAGATCTGTCGGCAGTGCATCGAACTCGCTTCCGTTGATGTTCTCGAGGTGGAAGGTGAGCTCGCACACGCCGTTATCCAGGTCTTGTTTCTGCGGCGGCCAGCTGTCGACAAGACGCAGTTCACTGAGGTATTCCCTAAATCGCCATCGGTCTTCGTCAGCTTTGTTGGCGTTGTCGAAGCGGACGACTACGAGCACTGCTGTGTTCATTGAATTTCTCGTGGTCCGGGGGAGTGCAGGGCGGTCCGGACAGGTTATTGTAGGGGGTTTGGGGATGCTGTCAATGCAACATTGTGAATACTTCGCGAACGTTGGCGGAGAATTGGGAATGTTGTCCACCGGTATTGAGTTGACCCTATTTGAAAGGCGTGTTATTCTCCCGCCACTTGGAAACACTGTTTTGTCGTCTCCGGGCGTCCCCCTTGTTCCGTCAAACCTCGATTCGTTGAGGATTGATGGCAATGTGGGATGACCCATGACCGCTTACGGTGCGACCTTCTCATTATCTTCATCGTCCGTGCATGCCAACCCCCGGCCTCCGCACTGTTCACGACCAGAAGATTTCCTAAATACATCGTGTTTTGTGGCACGATGCTTTTTTCGTTATGATGACACGCAAGTATTTCACTCCGCTCCGTGATGCGATGGATCTTCCGGATCTTATCGAGGTACAGAAGTCGGCATATGCATGGTTTCTAGAGCAGGGTATTCGTGAATTGTTTCACGAGATCTCCCCAATCCGCGACTCTATGGGCCGCGATCTCGAGCTCACACTGTCCGACTATTATCTCGACGAGCCAAAGTTCGACGAGGTGACGAGTCGATCAAAGAACGTGACGTTCGAGGCGCCGCTTCGCGTGAAAACCAAGTTGAAGAACTTGCGCACGCAAGAAACCAAGGAGCAGGAAATTTATTTGGGCGATTTGCCGGTGATGACCCCACGCGGCACATTTATCATCAACGGCGTGGAGCGCGTGGTGGTGTCGCAGCTCGTCCGTTCCGCTGGTGCGTTTTTTACGGCAGAAATCATTCGTGCCCGTCGTCACTACGGTGCGAAGATCATCCCAAACCGTGGTGCATGGCTTGAATTTGAAACCGATCCTAAGAACGTGATGTGGGTGAAGATTGATCGCAAGCGTAAAGTGGCGGTGACGTCCCTGTTGCGCGCATTCGGGTACACCACAAACGATGAGATCACGGCGCTTTTTGCGGACATCGATGTGCACCCAAGCATCAAGTACATTGAAAACACGCTCGCAAAGGACGCTGCAACAAATGAAGAAGAAGGATTGAAAGAGGTGTACAAGCGTATTCGCCCGGGCGATCTCGCAACGGCCGACAACGCGCGAAGCCTCATTCACGCCATGTTCTTCAACTTTGATCGCTACGATCTTGGCGCCGTAGGACGATACAAGTTCAATCTTCGTTTCGGCCTTACTGCTGACGAGGAAGATGTGGCGAAGGAAGAAAATCGCATTCTCACCAAAGAAGATTTGGTGATGATCATCCGCGAAATTATTCGATTGAACATTTCGCAAGAGGAATCGGACGACGTTGACCACTTGGGCAACCGCCGTATTCGTGCGGTTGGCGAGCTGTTGCAATCGCGTTTCCGCGTGGGCTTGGCACGTATGGAGCGCATTGTGCGCGACCGCATGTCCACCACGGAAATCGACGCACTCACTCCTGGAAAATTGGTGAACGCCCGTCCAGTGATTGGTGCTGTGCGTGAGTTCTTCATGTCCTCGCAGCTTTCGCAGTTCATGGATCAGACGAACCCGCTTGCAGAGCTCGAACACAAGCGCCGTTTGTCCGCCATGGGCCCTGGTGGTTTAACGCGTGAACGTGCAGGTTTCGAAGTTCGCGACGTTCACCCAACGCACTACGGTCGCATTTGTCCTATTGCAACACCAGAAGGACCGAACATCGGTTTGGTGGGTCACTTGGCGAGCTACGCACGTGTGAATGCATACGGCTTCATTGAAACGCCATACCGCAAGGTGGTGGTGGAGAAGGGGCGTGCGCGTGTAACGGACGAGATTGTGTATGTGAATGCGTTCACCGAGAGTCAGTCCACCACATGCCCAGCCACCGTGCCAATCGACGAGAAGGGGTACATCATTGCCGAGTACGTTGAAGCACGTAAATTTGGTGATCCGCGTTTGGTTCCCGCAACAGAGATTACGTTCATGGATGTTTCGTCGACGCAAATTGTTTCTGTGGGAACCGCATTGGTTCCGTTCCTGGAGCACGACGACGCAACACGCGCGCTTATGGGAACGAACATGATGCGTCAGGCGGTTCCGCCAATTCGTCCACAATCACCAGTGATTGGTACGGGTATGGAGCGTCGTGCCGCACTTGATTCCGGGCACGTGCTTGCTGCGCAAGAGGACGGGGAAGTTGTTTCTGTGGACGGCGCTAAAATCGTGATGAACTACAAGAAGGCGGGAGAGGTGACCTATACGCTCAATAAATATCTTCGTTCAAACAACTCCACGGCCATCACCCAGCGACCAGTCACGATGCCGGGCGTGAAGGTGAAGAAGGGCGATGTGCTCGCCGACGGTCCTTCCGTAGAAAACGGTGAGCTCGCGCTTGGGCAGAACATGCGCGTGGCGTTCATGAGCTGGGATGGCTACAACTACGAAGACGCCGTGATTATTTCTGAGCGCGTGGTGCAAGAAGATCGTTTCACCACGATTCACTTGGAACATCTCACACTCGATGTGCGCGACACGAAGCTCGGGCCAGAACTCGTCACGAGCGACATCCCGAACGTTTCGGAGGAGAAGCTCAAGAACCTTGATGCCGAGGGCATTATTCGTGTGGGCGCAGAGGTGAAGTCTGGCGACATTCTTGTGGGAAAGATTACCCCGAAGGGTGAGACGGAGTTGTCTGCGGAAGAAAAGCTGCTGCGTGCCATTTTCGGCGATAAGGCACGCGATGTTCGTGATTCGTCGCTCTACTTAGAGCACGGACGAAAGGGAAAGGTGGTTGACATCAAGATCTTCAGCCGCGAGGCAGGAGACAATCTTTCGCCGGGTGTGATTACGTCCATTCAGGTGACGATCGCGGACCTGCGTAAGTTGCAGGTGGGCGATAAAGTTGCAGGTCGTCACGGAAACAAGGGTGTCATCTCGAAAGTGGTGCCAATTGCAGACATGCCGTTCACCGAAGATGGTCATCCGGTCGACATTCTCCTCACCCCACTTGGTGTGGTGTCGCGTATGAACCTCGGACAGATTCTTGAGGTGCATCTTGGCCTTGCAGCATCGACCTTGGGCTACAAAGTTGCGGTTCCAGTGCTTGCGGGTGTGAAAGATCAAGACATTAAAGATGAGTTGAAAAAGGCAGGATACCCAGAGGACGGACAGGTTCGCTTGTTCGACGGCCGTACAGGGGAGTCGTTCGACCATAAAGTCACCGTGGGGATCATGTACATGATCAAGCTGAACCATATGGTGGAGGACAAGATGCACCAGCGATCGATCGGTCCATACTCGCTCATTACGCAGCAGCCGCTTGGTGGAAAGGCACAATTCGGTGGTCAGCGTTTTGGAGAAATGGAAGTGTGGGCGCTTGAAGCATACGGTGCCGCGCACACCTTGCAGGAAATTCTCACGATCAAGTCCGATGACGTTCCAGGTCGTGCAAAGGCGTACGAGGCGATCATTAAGGGTGACACTATCACCAAGGTAAACATCCCAGAGTCCTTCAATGTGCTTGTGCGCGAATTGAAGGGTCTCGGTTTGGATGTTGAACTCTTGAAGAACGGAAAACGACTCGATGTTGGAGATGATCGTAACGCGCGTCGCGCTTAATTGCCCCTCCTATGGCCATGAAATTCGATACGCTGAAGTCGAGTGACTTCGATTCAATCCGCCTCAAAGTTGCGTCGCCAGATGTGGTGCGCAGCTGGTCGTACGGCGAAGTGAGCAAGCCAGAAACCATCAACTACCGCACGCAAAAGCCAGAAAAGCAGGGCTTGTTTGCGGAAGAGATTTTTGGACCGTCTAAAGATTGGGAATGTTACTGTGGAAAGTACAAAAAGATCCGATACAAGGGCATCGTGTGTGACAAGTGTAATGTTGAAGTAACCCAAGCATCGGTGCGCCGTGAGCGCATGGGTCACATTGAGCTTGCGTCTCCCGTCACCCACATCTGGTTCTTGCGTGGCGTGCCATCGAAGATCGGAACGATGCTCGACATGGGCGTGCAAACGCTCGAAAAGGTGGTGTACTTCGCCAGCTTCATCATTACCGACGTGAACGAGGACGCGCGTGCGCAAACCGTGGAGCAAGTGAAGGAGGAATATCGTGCAAAGAAGAAGATAATCGAAGGGGAGACGAAGCGCGATATTGCACGCGCTGAAGAGAAGCTCGCGGATGATAAGAAAGCCTTGAAGGCAGAGGTTGCGCGATTGGAAACGGTGGCACAAGAGAAGCTTGATGAACTCGAACAGGACTTCATTCAGGTTGATAAAGACCTCAAAGAATTGACGCCACTGCGCGTCATCTCTGAGGCGACGTATCACGATTGGTCCATGCGCTATGGCCACATCTTTGATGCGGGTATTGGCGCAGAAGCGATCCAGAAGCTTTTGGAGCGCATTAATGTCACAGAAACCATCGCCAAACTTGCCGACGAACTCGCTGCAACGTCGTCCGTCGCAAAGTATGAGCGCATCATGCGCCGCTTGACGCTCTTTAAGAGCTTGGAAAAGAATACGTTGTCACCACAATGGATGGTGCTGCGCGTGCTCCCAGTGATCCCACCAGACTTGCGTCCAATGGTGCCGCTTGATGGTGGTCGTTTTGCGACCAGCGACTTGAACGACTTGTATCGTCGCGTGATTAACCGCAACAACCGCTTGCGCCGCTTGTACGCCCTGAACGCGCCAGAAGTGATTACGCGTAACGAAAAGCGCATGTTGCAGGAGGCAGTGGATGCGCTTATCGACAACAGCGCACGTCAGAGTAAGACCGTTATTGCCGCAACGGGAAAGAAGCGCCAGCAGAGATCGCTTGCCGATATTTTGAAAGGAAAGCAGGGCCGTTTCCGTCAAAGCCTTCTTGGAAAGCGTATCGACTATTCGGGTCGTTCGG
>CAZVBP010000038.1:0-9274 GCA_964625515.1 uncultured Gammaproteobacteria bacterium | reverse complement strand
CCGGGTTCGATTCCCGGAAGTGGCTCCAGGCCGTCGAACGGCCTTCAACGCCGTTGTACAGCACCAAGAAACACTCCACAGAAATTGTGGAGTGTTTCTTTTTGTGAGACTCCTGTGACGAGCAAGCAACAATCGATGATTTCATGCTACGATAGTAGCGTAGAATCCTTTCTCGATTATTTATGTTGGCAATTTCTCGTGTGCAGGCCGTTATTGCAGTGCTTCTCGTGCTCATCGTCGCGCTCGCCTTGTGGATGTCGCGATCGTCCGGACCGGATGAGGTTGTTATCGGCGATGGACTCGTTTTGTCTGCAGACGAGCGCCGCGTGGAGAATGTGACGTGTGAAGGATCATGCGACAATCTGATTGTCACAAGTCAGCAGCAGCCCGACGTGCGCTACTACGGTGCTGCAACGCTTCATGCGTGCACGCTCGTGAACATGTGGGCAAACACCACAAGTCGCGAGGGACAAATCACGATCGGCGGATACGGATATTATGACGGCTTTCACGACAATTTGCGTACACGAACCGTTGAACCAGAAGCGATCGACGGACGCACGATCGACTATAAAATCCCCAAGACCGCCTCGAACAGCGATGATGTATGGACGTTCGCACTGACGCTTGCGGAACGAGGAGAATGGAATGTGCTCAATACGGTCACATCGGCCGATGACGCAGTCTCGGGATTCGCGATCGTGACCGATCGGAACGATGCGCGAGCAACCTTGCTTGATTCATGCTCCGATGAATCGAAGGCATTGCGTGTGTATAGCATCTATAACGCGGCAGAAGTTGTCCCCACAGGTTCCGAAGCGGTGTATAGCGTGACCGTTGCAGATGAATCATTTTATGAACGGCCCACGGATGGATCTCAGAAATATTTTCTTGAACAGCGGTACGGGGAAGATGTGTTGACGGAGCCTCGCATGCACATTTCTGTCCCGGTGAAAGACGCCGTGATTTCGTTTGATCTCGTCACGTTCTAGTCTGGTATACTGCGCAGCATGATCACGTTCAAAAACGTGACAAAAGCATATCCGCCAAACACACGCGCATTAGGTGGCGTGAGTTTTGCGATTGATGCAGGAGAGTTTGTGTCCATCACCGGTCAGAGTGGATCGGGCAAATCGACGATCGCGAAAATGATTTTTGCGGAAGAGAAGCCAACGAGTGGATCGATCATCATCGGCGATTGGGATATCTCAAATATTTCTCGTGCCGACGTGCCGGTGCTCCGCAGACAAATTGGCGTAGTCTTTCAGGATTTCAAGCTTCTTCCCAAGAAAACAGTGTTTGAAAATGTTGCGTTTGCGCTCGAGGTTGCAGGAGTGTCTGGCAAACGGATTCGTGAGATTGTGCCGCAAGTGCTGAAGATTGTTGGGCTGGGGGAGAAGGCGCATCGGTACCCCCGGCAGCTTTCCGGAGGTGAGCAGCAGCGTGTTTCTATTGCGCGTGCCCTCGTGCATCGTCCAAAGATTATTGTTGCCGACGAGCCGACGGGGAACCTGGATGCAATTACTGCGCGCGAAATCATCGAACTCTTTACGCGAATTAACGATTTTGGAACCACGGTTGTGCTCGTCACGCACGACCGCGATATTGTGAATGCGTTGCATAAACGCGTGATCACGCTTCGGGATGGAAAGGTGACGTCGGATGCAGAAAAGGGAAAATATCTTCTTTCGTAATATGCGCTCGTTCTTTCGTATTATCCGGTTCGCATTGCAGAGCATGTTGCGCAATTTTTGGCTCTCGTTTGTGACGATGTCGGTGTTTCTCCTCACGTTGCTCACGGTGAACTCGGTGATTGTGCTCAATGTGCTCGCGAATGAATCGGTGAAGAGCGTGGAGAGTAAAGTGCAGGTGACGGTATTTTTTCATGACGATGTTGCAGAAGAAACGGTAAACGGTGTGCGTGGATATTTACTCGGCTTGTCACAGGTGAAAGATGTCACGTATCAATCGGCGGAAGAAGCGCTTGCCGCGTTTCGGGAGGCAAATAAGGACGAGCCGGTGATTCTTGCAGCGCTTGATGAGACCGACGGAAACCCGTTGGGTCAAGAATTGAAGATTCGTGCATACAGTGCAGACGATTTTCCGTTTATTCTTGATGCGCTGGAAACGCCAGAGTATGCGCCGTATATTAAAGACAAGAATTACGCCGATTATTCCGCTGCGCTCACGATGTTGAGTAATTTTTCACAAAAGGTGCGCATAGGATTTTTGGCACTCGCACTCTTCTTTGGCTTTATCGCGATCCTGATCGTGTTTAACACCATTCGCGTGGCAATCTATGTGCATCGTGACGAGATTGGGGTGATGAAGCTTGTGGGCGCAAATGACTGGTTTGTCCGCGGTCCGTTTTTGCTCGAGTCGGTGTGTTATGCGTTGGGGGCCACACTTTTGATGGCGGGGATAACCTTTGCAGCTCTTTTTGCCACGGCGCCGTATGTTCGCCGATTTTTTGTGGGGATCGACGTGGATTTGGTTGCATATTACTCACAAAATGGCGCAGGTCTCTTTGGGATGCAGTTTGTGGGCCTTGCGATTCTTGGCCTTGCCACAACCGCCTTTGCAATGCGCCGCTACCTCCGGGTGTAGTTGCCCAAATCCGCATTTTCCGTCATGATGTTCGGGCATTGATCGGGTCTTTTGGGCGACAAAGCAAAAGACAAGTGAATATCATTGATATGTTTGCGGACAATTTTGGCGCATGGAGTGGATGCGAGGAGACGTATGCCAAAATACGTTGACGAGCAGCCGAGGCTTCATAAGCCAAAAGTGGACCAAGCAGATCGATGATATGTACTCCGAGATCGTCTAATGGCAGGACAGCGGCCTTTGAAGCCGTGAATCATGGTTCGAATCCATGTCTCGGAACCATCACGACCTGTTCCTACAGACCGGGACAGGGTGTGACCAAGAAAACCCGCATTCCTCATGGAGTGCGGGTTTTCGATTGAAGAATGATATATGCTAGGATTTCAGCGGACGCCAAAATCGAATATGAACATCCAATACCCCGAATACAATGAAATGGAAAAATTAAAGGACATCAGTGGGTATGACTCTTGGCGCGCCTTTGTATTAAGTCGGCAGGGCGAACAAAACGAATCGTGGAGAGCCGAAGTTAAAGCGATACTCCACGCGAGAGCAAATGGATGGAATATCAAATCGATTACTTCAACTCAAAATTCTGGGGCAGAAGCGATAATTGAACGAAACGGGGTGACGAGTCATCTTGAAGCGGCAATGATCACAGAACTGCCGGGATTTTTATCTGAAATCACCAAGGTTACAAATGTTTTAAAACAGCGTGTAGGTAAACATATAAGCGATGGAAATGCTATTTGTTTAATGAGTGATCTTTGGGATATTTCCAACGATCAAATTACAAAAGCTGTCGATTTCATTCAAAGAGGAAATAACAGATTTACGTCAGAGGATTTCGACTTGCTACACGGAGATAAAACCGCTCTAAACCAAGTCGCTAATTCATGTAATAAAGATTTTATTTTAATCACCGGTGCAGGAACCGTGACCGGGGAAAGAGAAATTTCAGAAAAAGATAGGCTGATTAAAAGAATCAAAAGAGTTTTTAAATCCAAACGGAATCAGCACAAAGCTAAAGGTGAGCCAATCTACCTGTTTTTATATATATCTGCGATGCCACCCGTTTTCGACTCATTAACAGATCAGGTGAGTATCATTATTAAGGAAGCTGCTAAGAGACATTTTTCTTGGGTAGTTATTCAACATGATGGCAGTGATAAGATTCATCAAATCTCAACAGTTGCCGACGGACTATTAGCCGAATCAAGTATGCAGACTCCACCGTAAATTTCTGTATGTTTGTTGATCAAAATACTAATGTTCTATGCGACCGGGACAGGGTTAGGAGCATAGAGAAGGGTGCTCCAAAGCCCCTTGAAAGGCTCCGAGCGAGACCGGAGCGCAGAACCATGAAAACACCACCCAAACGGGTGGTGTTTTCATGGTTCCGGGACTCTGGAGAGAGCTACTGGTTCGATGACGCAAGAGAGCGAGCGAAGCCCCGAGATAGTTCCGCCGTTCTCGAGGGCTTCCGAGCGAACGCCGCGGCATCTGGTTGACGTCCAACGGAGACCAGAATCCACGTCCCGGAACCATGAAGTAGAAGTCCAAAACGGACTTCTACTTCGTTTTGGACTTCACTTCATGGTGAACCCTGAAGTGACGCGAGCACGGCGAGCGTCTACTTCAGGGGGACCATCAAGTACCCGTTCCGGCCGACCTGCCTGCCTACCAAAAAGTAGGAACAGGGTATTGGCCCAGGCAAAACCCCCAAGGCGTAAGACTCGGGATTTTGCGATTTTGAGTGAAACAGGGTATCCTTGGAGGATATATGGAAAAACAGCTATTCTTCAGACGTACAGCACCCTTTATCCTTGGAATAGGGATCATTATTCTAGGCGTCCAAATACTCAGTCCAGCAATTGTGCGAGGAAAAGTTCTTTCCGCGTCATCGATGTACGATCTCTCGATCGTTACCTACGAAAAAGGACAAACGGAGCTTATTTACAATGACTACGATTATAGTTTAGATGATCCTAAACATTGGGACGTTCGCTCTGTGGTCGACGCGATCCCATCAGATGATCCTCGCTACCCCGAATTTAAAGCGCCGAATATTGCGCTCATTGGAGCTTCGCCACAAAAGCTTGTCCACGTGTTTGATGACCCAAATTCAAATGGATGTCAGCGGAACATTCTCTACCTCGACCGAACAAAAATGGAAAAAGAAGAATTCGCAATATCGCGCACTGAGTATTGCGTGAAAAATATAGTTGACGAATGGGACCTTACGACATTCTTTGCTGTTAATCCGGAGAACACCAAAATTGCCTTAGGAAATACGGTGGATGGAAAGATTTTCGCAACAATTGACGCGGCAAATGTGAGCTCTCGTCCGGAGCACAATTGGGAAAACACCAAAATTGCCTTTGTAACGGGCGTGTTAAGTCTTGATGGCGATACTCGAAAACTTTTTTTGTGGGATGTGAACGCAAACGTCTTGATCGATAAAACGGACATCCTCAAAACAGTAGAAGGTGACATCGGTTTCATTCATTACGTACGCGAAACCGATTCATTCGACCTGTACGACGGCAACTTTGACCCTACGCTCAACGGCGAAGGTGAATTTGGCGCATACAAAAAACTCGGATCATTCAAATAAACAACCCCGCAAATCTTGTTGGGTTCTATATGTCCGGGACAGGGTCGGCGAGCACGTAGAAGAGTGCCCCAAGGTCCTCTCAAAGGCATCAGGCGAGACCGGGCCGCAGAACCCTGAAGCAGACACTCGCTGCGCTCGTGTCGCTTCAGGGTAAACCCTGTACAGTGACAGATGCATGTCGCGCTCGGATCATTTTAAAAGGGCTGATTCCGAATGATACAATCCCTTCATGTAGCATCAACCCTATGCGTCTCACGAGCCCAGTATTTCGTCATCGGGAGATGATTCCAAATCGTTTTGGGAGGGATTTTGAGAATGTTAATCCGCCGCTTGTGATCGAGGACGTTCCAGATGATGCGGTGTCGTTGGTGTTGATCATGGACGATCCGGATGTTCCTGCTGCTGCAGGAGTTGCTGTTTGGGACCATTGGATCGTCTTTAACATTCCTCCCGACACTTCATCGATCCCTGAGGCGTGGGTACCAATCGGGATTCGCGGAAGGGGAACGCGTGGTGAACTTGAGTATGGCGGCCCACGTCCACCCGATCGCGAGCATCGCTATTTCTTCCGCGTGTATGCGCTCGACAGCATGATCGATTTTCCGGAAGGGTCGTCGAAACAGGCGATTCTTGATGGTGCCCAAAGTCACATTCTCGCCACCGCTGAGCTCATGGGGCGCTTTGCGCCGTTGATGGTCAATTCGTGATTGAGGGTGGGCGAAAAATACATGACGAGACGTGCATACATTGCTATTCGTCACACAATGGACCGTGTATACTGCGGGTACCGTTGATAGGTTTTTTCTATGAAGATTTTCAGAAAATATCGTGTTCTTTTCCTGATTTTATTCCTCTCGAGTTTCCTCATCTATCTTCCACCGGCACGCGCAGTGACGTTTACCGTCATGAATACGAATGACAGCGGCGCCGGGTCGCTGCGACAGGCAATTATTGACGCGAATGCTTCGGGTGGCGCGGATATCATCAACTTTGATGCGAGTGTGAGTGGTGCGATTACGTTGGTCACTGATTTGCCTGATATTACGGAGGATCTCCAAATTCGGGGCGAAACTGCGGGTGGAGTGATTACGATTGACGCGAGTGCGGTGACGAATTGCTTGTATTTTTCCGGACACGCTGCGAGTACTGTTACTGGCATTAACTGTGCGAGCGCCGGCGATTCTGGGATCGTCTTTTTCTTTGTAACAACCGTGACGTTGGGGGGTACCGGGGCCGGGCAGCAGGTTGCGGTTCATCACGCTGTTGATGACGGAGTTCAATTTTGGAGCAGCTCTGGAACAATTTTGAATACCACATCCAGTTCCAATGGTGGAGAGGGTTTCTTGATTGCTGATTCTGCAGGCGTCACGATGGGAAACGGCACGCTGGGAGGGAAGAATACATCGTTCGGGAATGGTGTCACCGGAATTCGTATCGACGGAGGCTCTACAAACACCACGATTGATTTGAATTACATTGGTACAACGGATGGTACGTCAGTTGCGACGGGAAATACGGATGCTGGAATTGCGACGTTGATGACGTCATCAGGTGCGCTGATCAAGAATAACGTGATCGTTGGAAATGGCACGTATGGCGTGAAGCTGGCGGGAGGTGGCAGTGATGTTGTGGAATCGAATTATATCGGTGTCGGCACAGATAATAGCAATCTTGGGAATATTGGTGGCGGAGTTCTTATTCAGTCGCCGAATAATGTGATTGGCGGAACGAGTTCCGGAAAGAGAAATATTATCTCCTGGAACTCAGAAACGGGTGTTCTTGTGAGTGGCGCTTCCAGTACCACCACCGGAAACAGCATTCAGAATAATTACATCGGTGTTGATGCCACTGGGGCTGCTGCAGCAGGGAATTTGGGATCCGGCATTGTGCTCACGGGCGTGAATGCGACGGGTGTGCAAATCGATGACAATGTGATTTCCGGAAATGGAGAGGCTGGTATTTCAATTCGCGATGGGGCGGACGGAACATTGGTGCGGGGGAACATCGTCGGGCTCAATGCGTTGGGCACCGCCGTTATCGAAAACGACGCCTCAATGAATGGTTTTGCGGGTATTGACATGATTTCTGCTGATAACACCGAGATTGGCGATAGTAGCGATCCCGCGAATCGCAATATTGTGAGCGGAAATATTTCAGCGGGTATTCGTGCGGAAGATGTATCCGGCATCGTGGTGGAAGGGAATATTGTTGGGCTGATGGCCGACGGGGTGACTGCGGCCGCGAACGGTGTTGCGGCAATTGAATTAGCAACGCCAACAACGTTAAGCATGATTGGGGGAACGACATCCGGAACGGGGAATACGCTTTTTGCAAGCGTCGGACAAACCACTGTGGAGGTCGCAACGACGTCCCCACGGAATACGATTCGACGAAACACCTTTTCTGCAGGAACGTACACACGGATCAACTTAATTGGGACGGGAAATGAAAGTATTGCGACGCCGTCGATTACCGCCGCAACATCGTCTTTGATTACGGGTACCGCAGCGGCGAACGCCACTATCGACGTGTACGTGGATGGTGTATGGACCGCCACAGGGACGGCAAACGGTTCCGGAGCAATTAGTATCGCGGGATCGTTTGTGGGTACCACGGCGGGGATCACGCAAACGAATGCAACGGGGAGCACGAGCGAGTTTGATTTTGAGCCGATCGTGGAAGCGAATAGCGCGCCGACGGTTCACACGGTTACTGCCGCGCAAGGCACCGATGGCACAGGAGATGTTGTGATCACGTATATCGTCGATGATGCGGATAATGACGATACTGTGCAAACGAAGATTGAATATAGCGTCAATGGTGGATCGAGTTGGGCAGATCCAACGATCAGCACTATTAATGCCGAAACAACTGCAACGTACAACGATCCATCGATTGATAATGCTCAAACACGTCAGGTGGGTCAGACGGGGGCATTTATCACCACATCGTCGGGTGCGAACACAGTGTCGATCGTGTGGGAAGCGGCGACGGATGTTGCACCGTCAACCGATATTGCGAATGCCCAAATACGCGTTACGCCGTATGATGGTACTGATGCAGGGGGTGTCTCGCTGAGCAGTAATTTTATTCTCGATCTTGTGGATCCAGTAAATTTGTCAGCGCTTTCTGCTGGGAGCATCTCGACGGTGAGTGGCGTGCTGAACTGGACCGCGGCATCAGATTCGAACTTTGATCATTACGAAATCTGGTATGCATCGGTGCAGAGTGATGCAACGGGAAGAACAGGCGGTGCAGTAGAATGGGATAATTCGGACGCGATTGCGCTTGCAACGGCCAGTACCACAACAACGACGATTCCTGTGAATTTGCGCAATAAGCATGTTGCCATTTTTGCAGTGGATGATTTTGGAAATGAGGCCACCACCTCGTCGCTCTTGATTTCCGGAGGTGTGAGTGCGTATACGTATTTTGTTGTGCTGGATACTCCCGTGAATACGCCAGAGTATGCTGCGGGAGAGGCGGTGCCGATTTCGTGGACGATGAGTGGCACGGGCACGTTTGCATATGTGGATCTCTATTACTCTGCAGATGGTGGAACGACGTCTGTTCCTATCGCGCTTGGTGTTGCGGCCACCGATGATGTGTTTATGTGGACGCCGCGCGATGAGCTGTACGGAAAGACCGTGACGATCCGTATCGACGGAACCGATGCGATTGACGTTCTTGCGCAAGACATATCCGATCCTTTGCATATCGGAGAGCCTGTGGTGGTGGTGACGGAGGTGGAAGCCATCCCGGATGGGTCGTATGTGAAGGGGGAGTCGTGGGACACGGTGTATCTTATTCGTGGCATGACCCGTGCTCCTTTTGTGAGTATTCGTGCCTTTCTGACATACGTTGACACCGGCTTGAGTTCGGTAATGACACTCGCAGATAACGTGCTCTCTCAGTTCATGATTCGTGCCCCAATCCTTCCAAAGCCAGGAACAGCGCTCGTGAAAATTCAATCTCGTCCGGAGGTGTACTTTATCGATACCGATGGATCGCTCCGTTGGGTGTCTGGCGAGAGCGTTGCGATCAGTCTGT
>CAZVBP010000037.1:4892-9365 GCA_964625515.1 uncultured Gammaproteobacteria bacterium | reverse complement strand
CAGGACGAAGTCTGGTTGAGTCGAGAATAGTATGAAGATGATGGGACCAGAATTCATCGATGATGCTGTTGCGATTCTTCGCCAAGGCGGTGTGGTGGTGTATCCCACGGAAACGTCGTACGGCATTGGATGTGATGCTACGAACGCCGATGCGGTGGCGCGGATCTTTGCGATGAAGGGCCGACCGTATGCGAAAGGCGTGACGGCGATTCTGCCGGCGGGATCGATGGGAGAAGAATTCGGCCTCATCGTTCCGCCAGCATTGCGCGCGCTCGCCGATACACATTGGCCCGGCCCGCTCACCATCGTGCTCCCCGTTGGCACCCCGTCACCGATTGTTCCCGACTATTTCATCGACGGCACATTTGCCGTACGCCGATCATCGCACCCAATCGCAAACGCATTGGTCGACGCCTTGAACGTCCCACTCGTTTCCACAAGCGCAAACATTTCCGGCGAACCGGAACTGTATACTGCACAAGAAATCCACGATCGATTTTTACAACAGGATCTTCAACCGGACTGCATCATCAACGCAGGATCGATTCCTCATCGTCCACCATCGACGCTCGTCAAACTCGATGATGCTGGTAGCGTCATCGTGCTCCGACAGGGAGAAATTCGCATCGATTAACATCGGTTTATGCCAGAGCTGAAGAAATTCAATTTAGAAACTCAAGATCTTGCACCAAAAGGCGCCGATGTTTCGATCGAGCGAGGAGGGGAAGTATTGGGCGTGGGGATCATGGAAGGGACGGTGCGTCGTGTGGGTGTTGAGAGAATCGACCTCAGCCGCCCGACGAGAAAGCTTGCACTTGCAGAGAAGGAGCTCGACGCGATGGTGTTTGAAGGAGTG
This sequence comes from uncultured Gammaproteobacteria bacterium, assembly GCA_964625515.1. Lineage (GTDB taxonomy): Bacteria > Patescibacteriota > Patescibacteriia > UBA9934 > UBA9934 > CAIKHN01. Next base: position 8,509 of record CAZVBP010000037.1, on the reverse strand, counting down.
AATCGAGGGCGTATAAAACGCATTTTGGAAAACCACGCATTACTCAAAATATGGAAACTGCCAACGATTCCAACGATGCGCGTTGACGAATCGAATCCGAATGTCATTTACATGACCGATCTCACTCGCGGTGGAAAGGATGCGGTGTATAGCATGCCGGATTGGTTTGCGGTGGATGGACGAGAAGGGAAGCTTTTTGGAAGTGAAAAGATGATTGCGCTTGCGAATCCGAAAGAGTTAAGCTTGAACATGGCAGAATTATTTCGAAGAACTGTAGAGGTGGGCTGCATGCTCAATCATGCAGATGTTTTCTTCTTAATTGTTGATGGAAAAACCAAGAATGCAAGAGTACTCTTTGGTGATCTTCTTAGAATGGACATCGTTCCGGAAATGACCGAAGATATTATTGAACGAAATTACTTGGATTTCTGGAGTTTTATCGCTGAGATGAATACGCATCTCACCGCAGACAGTCAATTCACCGTGCAGTCAATCGATCAAGTTCGACGCGAACTTTTGAAAGAAATTCGAGAGAAGAAATCTAAAGCGAGCGATGATGCGGTTAGCGCTGAGTGAGAATCCATCGAATGTCGTCCACGGCTTTGCCGATGTTTCTCATGCCTTGCCCAACGGGGTAATACGTTGGGTAGACGGGGAATGTGGACTGATCGATGATGAGGGGGAATGCGCGTTGTCGTGAATCGGTTACTTTGATGGGGTATCAAGAAGAATTGAGCTTACTTGATTGCCGAACGTGATGATGCGCTTTGGCTGAATGGTGCGAAGCTCTTGATGAAAGCCGGGGAGATATTCTTGGAACACGCTGTTCGGCAGCGGGCGAGCGTCGGTTTGGGTGGATTTCGAAAGATTGGTGATGTAGAGCTTGCGATCGGCAAGTTGTTGATACACACGCTCGGCAAAGCTCGGGGTCCATTCCGTTGCATGCATGATTTGGATAGCATCGAAGAGATCGTTCGAAATGAGATTCAGCGCCGCAAACAATTTCCACACATTCTTCGTGCCAATCCACGGTGCACGCAGTCCTTCCCACGCCGGATCTGCGGCAACATTTTTTCCCGTGGGATTCATGAATACAAAACAAACCTCAGGATTACGCACGCACCCCGCGCCATAAATTGACGATAGCGCCGGATCCCCAAATCGTTTCTGCAACGTATCAAACCCCGCCTTCAACTCCTCAATCTGCATATTGCGTGCAGTTTAGCACAGCCGCGATGCTGACTCATCGTTTGGCCCCCGGCATTTCTACCGGGGGCTTTCGGTGCCGAGCCATTGGACCGGACGGGATTCGAACCCGTAATTTCTGGTCTCAACTCAGACAAGGTTACCGATTACCTTCACCGGCCCCAGCCCAGGGCTCGGCAGAAAAAGAAAAACGACAAACACCGTTGTACAGCGTTCGTCGTTTCTCCTGAGACCAGAAGAGCTCCAATGAAGGAACCTTGCCTGCATTCAAAGCGTATCAGTTCGTATTCTGTTCGTAAAGTTTCGTTGTGGATATTTAGTCCACCGTCACCGCCTTCGCAAGATTCCGCGGGCGGTCGGGGTTGATCCCTTTGATGACGGCGAGTTCGTAGGCGATGAGTTGGAGCGGGATGTTTGCGACGAGGCCGGTGAGGACGCCGTTTTTCGGGATGATGATGGTGTGATGCGCAACGTTTTCTGCAAGGCGCGGGTTATCGGTAATGACGATTGTGTGGGCGCCGCGTGCGCGCACTTCTTCGGCCGCCGTGCGCATAAGTGGTCCGTGCTGATCGTCGAAAATGCACAGAATGACGGGCGTTCCTTCGGTGATGAGCGCAAATGGTCCATGCTTGAGCGCGCCGCCGGGATAGCCTTCGGCGTGAAGGTACGTGATCTCTTTAATCTTCAGTGCGCCTTCACGCGCAATTGCTTCGCACGGCCCTTTGCCGAGTACAAAACAATGCTCGGCATCACGCAGCGATTCCGCGATCTTTTTACATGCCTCGCGTGTGGTGAGTGCGATGGTGACGAGTGTCGGTAAACGGCGAAGCTCGTCGATGATCCGCCTGCGGCGCTCCGGCTCGGTGTTCCGATGCATGCTAAACCACGCGGCGATCATCTCCATGGCCATCACTTGCGTGGTGAACGCTTTTGTTGATGCCACAGCATGTTCGCGCCCGGCGTTGAGATACACACCGCATTTTGTGGAGCGCGCGATGAGCGAGCCAACGGCGTTGACGACGGAAAAGGTTGGAACACCGTGTTCTTGCGCCATCACGAGTGCGCGATGCGTGTCTTTGGTTTCGCCCGACTGTGAGAGGACGAGGAGCCCTGCGCCGCTTGGCGCAAAGTGATGCGGGGTGATTTCCGATGCGTCCACCACTTGCACCGTCTCGAACGCCTTGAGCGCACGCATGCCAAGTGCGCCATACAGCCCCGCATGATACGACGTTCCGCATGCGGCGATAACGAGATGGCGAATGGAAAGGAGTGATTCCTTGTTCCGTTCTAGGCCGCCAAGCTTCACGTCGAAATCATTTGGGAGACGTGCGCCATTATTGAGCGTGCGTGAGAGTGCCTCGGGCTGCTCCATGATTTCCTTGATCGTCCAGTGTTCGTATGGAGCGGGGGAGAGGGCGATGGTTTCCTCGGCAGCCTGCTCGATGCGCGAGGTGTCGAGCGTGGTGCCGTCCGCCCGAATCACCGCGAGCTCACCGTTTTGGAGCGCGATGAATTCACGCGTGTGCGCATTGAATGCCGACGGTTCGCTTGCCACGTACATCGCGCCCTTGCCCACGCCCACCACAAGCGGGCTACCGCTTCGTGCCGCGATGATGGCGTTCGGGAGCAGAGGAGAGACGATCGCGATTCCCCATGTGCCCTCGAGTGCTGCAAGCGCTTTTTTCGTGGCGTCCTCAAGCGACGCGCCAGCATCGAGATGTTTTCCGATGAGTTGCGCGATCACCTCCGTATCGGTTTGTGATGAAAAGATCACGTCGTCTTTTTCAAGCTCTGCTTTGAGTTTGTGCGAGTTCTCAATGATGCCATTGTGGACGAGCGCGATGCGTCCTTTTTGATCGGAGTGCGGGTGCGCATTCTCGTCCGTCTTTCCCCCGTGCGTTGCCCAGCGCGTGTGCCCAATGCCCACGGTGTTCCCAGCGTGCTCTGCGGCTACAATGTGGAGCCGTCCCACGGCATTGCCATTTTCACCGCTCGCGAACTTGGTGGTGACGATTGTTCCGTCAGCACGGACCGTGGCAACCCCGGCGCTGTCGTATCCGCGGCTCTCCAAGATCGTCAGCCCGTCAATAATCGTATTGACAGCATCCGCACTCCCCACCACCCCAACAATTCCACACATACGCTTTGTATTATCGATAAGTCCTATTCTCATTGTACTCTCCCTGGTCGATATTGTCCGATGCTGTCTGTGGATTGATGACAGTATGCCGCGTCAAAATCCATCACCAAATCAAACAGACACCCAGCGAGCGTGACGACGCCGTTCTCGTCGTTCCGTGCTGAGTGCCTGTAAGTTGTGGGACGTGTGAGGAGTGAAGGGTCGTGGCCGGTGCGTAGGGTGATCACCCGCGGGGAGTGGTGCGCTGTGCGATGGGGGTCGCCACGATGCG
>CAZVBP010000037.1:0-4792 GCA_964625515.1 uncultured Gammaproteobacteria bacterium | reverse complement strand
GATCGTGATCACGAGCGCTCCCACGGTCAGCCCCACGATCAACGCAATGTGGTTGACGGAAGGGGAGATCTGCACGTTGAAGAGCGAGAATGCCCAAACGGGCGAGTGAGCGGCATTCCACATTGGTGTCTCCAGGGAAAGTGGGAGGAGTATCGCACACGGTTGGTAGAAGGAACGTTGGCTGATAGTAGAGAAAAATGGGGCGATTGTCCACCGCGTTTCGCGCGAATGCATTATGAGATTGTCACCGTCATTTTGGCATCGAGAGCGCTGGTGACCTTTTGAAGAAAAAGAAGCGTTGGGTTATAGCTGCCAGATTCAAAGCGAGAAATGGCAGACTGTTTTGTCCCTACTTTTTCTGCAAGATCTTTTTGTGACATTCCAAGACTGTTTCGTTTTTGAATAAGCAGCTTAATAAGAGCGAACTCGGGCTCGAGCTCCGCATAGTGCTTTTTTGTCTCCTTGTTTGTGAGGAGCTTTGATTTGAGACTCTTGTAGGATTTCATAGATGAATGAAATATACCATATACGTTATATGTGTTCAAGGTCGGCTTTTCGTCGTTTTGCTGTCCGGATCTCTTTTAACGGAATCCTGTTTTGTTTCTTCGTAAATCCGTGAAGAATCACTGCTTTTTTGTGATGAAACGTGTAGAACAGTCGTATCTCTTGTGTGCCACGAATTCGCAATTCAAATAATCCTTGATCGATTAATTTGCTATGCGGCATTCCGAGAGCGTTCTCAAATTCTTGAAGTAAATCGATTGTTCGCAATACTTTTGCGATTGTCGCTGGGGCTAGGCCTTCGATAAATTCCGCGACGTCATCGTGGAGCTGAATTCCCATAGCGATGGAGAAAAGGAGATCAATTCTCGACTATTTCTGACTCTGAAAAAACGCATTTGCGGAGCGGTAGTGGGGGAGATTGAGCGCTTTTGCTTTGAGTCGTGCTTCTTTTTTGTAGCCAAAGATTGCCACGGGTGTGATGGCGACGTTCGTATGAAACACTGCTTCGTTATAGAGCGAGAGCCGTTGTTTGCTTTTGGGCAGGCTTTTGTGCCCGTTGCTTACACGGAATTCGTTCACCGCGTTCCACGCATCATCCGGTGTGGGAAATTGCTTCAGCAGCGATGCCATGTTTTGAAAAATGAATCGTTCAAATCCAGGTATGAGTTGATGATTGTAGTAAAAGTGGATGTTGTCCTTGATTCGATAATAGTGCACCAAAACATTCTTCACATCGCTGAGCACAATAAGATCAAACGGAAGGATGTATTCCGGTTTTTGGTTGGTTGTAAAGATAAGCCCTTGTGGACGATAGGACTTGGTGTAGTTTTCCGAAAGAATCGTGGTGCTCAATCGTTGCTCCACGCCAAAGCTCATGGTGTTAGGACGAATCACGCCCGTCTTCACCACATCTTCAATCGACTGGAAATCCGTCTTCTTCCCATCCACAATCATCTTTGTGTGAAAATCCTCCTCGAAGCTCTTGATATAAAACATAGGGATCATTGATGGCGACGAAAGGAGTATGCCACGTGGGCGGTCGATTGTAATGAGGCAGAACATCACCCTCCCCCTAAAACAGAAATCACCCCGCACCAAGGGCGCATGCGGCGACTTCCTTGGGGACAGGGCGATGAGGGGGTGGCGTGGGGCGTGATGGCGGAGCGAGGCTCACGAGCGTTAGAGAACGATCATTCCTCCGATCGCCAGAAGCACGGTGAGTGCCGCGAGGACGCCCGCGGTCTTGCGGTACTTCATCTGGGAGAAGATGAGTGCCGCGAGCAGGAGGATCAGCACGCTGCCGGTGAAGGCGGATTGGGGGGAGAGGAGGAGCGAGACTGCGAGCATGGGACTTCCCTTGGTTGGGGCGGATTTGCCCTTCGGTCGTCATGATCGTGCATCATGCGTACCGATTCATAAAATAACGAAGTTTTGGGAAAAGTGCAAAACCAAGAAGCGTTACGATTTTTGTGGGGCGTTACCTGGTTCCGTTGAATTTTTTGGTGACCCTACCGGGAATCTGGCCTTCGTTGCACTTCGGCCAGATGCCGCGGCGCTCGCTCGGGATCCGCGAAGCCGTCTGTATTCTTTCGGCTTCCCGGCTCCGCTCGCTCGCTTGCTCATCTGGCCTTAATCGCTCACTTCGGCCAGATGGAGCTGCGTTCGTTCGGGAATGAATAATCGGTATTATTCATTCCGCTCACTCTCTTGCTCCATCGAACCGCGTGCTCTCGCCCATGTAGGGTCACCACCAAAAACACCAGCGCAGAGGCTGGTGTTTTTGGTGGTGACCCCGAAGCGAGCCAGCATGAACTTCGTGGCAAAGATGGAGGAGCTCATTCCGTTTATCATGGCATGGAATGGCGACGTTTCCGAGTTTTTGGCGCGTCCTCGTGCACTTCAACGGGTTGCCGTCACATATTGAGGAGGCGTAGTATGGAAGCAATAACCTCCCCACAAACCCATATGACCCAAGCACGCAAGGATGCCTTGACTGACGTAGTACAGAACTTGCCCGCCATGGCGAATAACAACCCGAACAAGCCCGCAGGAACGGTTGTTTCGAGCAACGGCCAGCGCGTTACTTTGGGGGAGCAGGGGCATCAGAACGCCGCTATTTCTTTTCCTCAACAGGGCATGAAACTCACGGAGAAATAAAACGGAGCCAAGGAAAGCGAGATTTGTGAAAGACCCCGCACTCAAAGAGCAGTTCGTAGAGCTCCGCGCCCAAGGCGTGAGCTTTGTGGTTATTGCCGAGCGTCTTGGCGTTGCCAAATCCACGCTGATTACTTGGAGCAAGGAGGCGGAGAATGACATCGGCAACCTGCGGCAAATCTACGCTGAGGCATTGCGGGAGAAATACCGCATGGGAGCAGAGCGGCGCGTGGAGCTTTTTGCTAAGCAACTTGATGCGGTCGAGGGGGAGCTTGCGAAGCGGGATATGACGACCGTGCCGACTGAACGTCTTTTTGACATGCTCCTGAAGCTCGGACGGGAGATTGGCGCGCAAAATCCCGCCATTACTTTCAAGCAAAAGAAGCTCGGCGAGGGCTTCGAGTTTGCCGACCTTGTGCCGACGGCGGAGTGGCAAGCGTAAAAGTATTATGAACGTGATTATCTTCGAAGGCATTGCAACGTCGGGAAAAACTACGCTCATCAAACTCTTGGAAAAGGAGTTGAAAAACGTAGCCGTCATTTCGGAAAATGACACCCTCATGGGGCTGATTGAAAACAAGAACCCCAAGACCGCGTACGAGCACCTCAACGCACTACTTGAAGGATTGGAAAGACGGCAAGATACCACGTTCATCATTGACCGCTTTCATCTCACGCACGCTTTTCGAACAAACACGTCCATCGCTTTCTTTGGTGACATTGAGAGCCGCTTGAATGGCGGAACCGTTCTACTTGTTTTGCTGACGGTAGACCCGCAAAAAATCAAAGAACGGATTGAGGAAACGACCAAAATACGGGCGGGTGGATGGTCAAAAGGCAAAGACGGAACCATTGAGGAACGTGTAGATTACTACGCCAGCCAACAAGAGAAACTCAAAGAGCTATTTACGGGTAGTACCCTTCCAAAAATCACCATAGACACAACGGAGAAGAGTTGGGATGCGTACGCAAAAGAGATACTCACCCGATTAGGTTATTAGGTTATCTCCGACTTTCTGACCGATACACTACCAAAAGACGACCACTTACGAAGCGGTCGTCTTTTGATTTCTTGAAATGCAAATCAAGTTATTGAACGAAAAAACAAAGAGCGCACCCGACGAGGCGCAAGCCGAGTGGCTCTTGCCCCGCGCGGGTGCGCGAGTTAGTGGTCGAACAGGCCGTCGGCGACGGAGATGTACGTCTTCATCGCCTCGACGTTCATCTTGTCCTCGGGCATGGAAGTCCGCAGGCGACCCTCCGCGTCGACGCTCATGTTGGGGAACTTGTCGGCGAGCGACTGGAGGCGCCCCATGCCCTCGTGCGACAGCCCACCCGCCACGCCGATGCCGAGCTCACGATGGCGACCACCGATGGCCCGCATGTACGCCTCGGCGACCTCGACATCCACAGGGATGCCCAGACCTCCGCTCGCGTCGACGAGGATGTCGGTGATGAACGGGATGTAGTGGTCGAGCTGCTCGGCCACGCGGTCGGGGTTGTTGTCGAACGCCTCCAGCGCCCGACGGTTGAGTTGGAGCACGACCCGCTTGCCCTTCCCGATGTCGATGCGGCTCGGCTCGGGCCACGTCACGTTGAGCTGGAAGCCGTCGAGGTAGCGCCCGCCGAGCTCCATGAGCTGGTCGAGCTGCTCGGGCAGCGTGTGCTGGTCGTCGGTGGCGTAGTGGATGAGGTTGACCGTGCGCCGATGCGGCGGGAAGAGCCGCGCGATGTCGCGGACGTTCGGGTAGCGGTTGGGCCACTTGTTCGCCTCGCCACGCAGCGTCTTGCTGCTCGCCAGCACGCCGACCATGAGCATCCGCGTGCTCCAGTTCGGCAGGCCATTGAGCGCATTGAGCGCCGCATCGACTTCTTCCGTGGTCATGAAACCCGTCACCCCGATGTACGGAGGCAGCATGGAAGCTCCTTCGAGGACGATGGAATACCGTCACTCTGTCGTCAAAACGACAAATAGAAATAGCATAAAGTAGCCATTTTGTCAATCGCAAAGCGGCTATTTTGTGATAAACTGACCATAATCTCTATGGAAAATGCCCTCCTCACAGCATCCGAACGTGTCACCGAGCTTGTCACACGCCTACAGGCGCGTTTTGGACGTAAGGACGGAGAGAAA
>CAZVBP010000036.1:0-9394 GCA_964625515.1 uncultured Gammaproteobacteria bacterium | reverse complement strand
GTTGCCTGCTTCACGAGCGCCATCGCGGTTTCAAAGACCAGTTTCTGGTCATCAATCATGATGAATTCCTGATTCCCTTTTAACAAACTTGCCATGCTATCGGCGAGACTTTTGGAGGGACGGATTCTTCCTGCATCGATACGCAGCATGACATTCTTCCCGTCTCCATATTTGATGAACCGCTTAATGAAAGTGCGAAGTTTCTCCTGCTCATCTTTTCCTTGTAAAAAAACTGGCGCCTTTGTTAAGTAATCGGCGTAGAATGAATTTTGAATAATGGAATCCGAAACATAATTATGTAAATACGCACACGGCTTCAACTGTATGTGTTCTTCATTCACTGTTTCATTAAATCCCTGTAACAATGCCGCATACGACCATGCTTGATACGACGGATGACAAACCTCTGCCTCGCCACGCTCAAAACGTGTAACCACCATCGCGTCTTTCTCTGTCATCTTTGCACTCTGCCACTGTTTTAATTCAATCAAAATCGCGTGCTCTTCGTGCTGCTCATTTTGACCAGTTAAGATGAAATCAATACGTTTCGATGTTTGCGGGATATGATATTCGATCGCAACACCAGCATCGGACGGAATACCACTATCATGCAGCAAGGCGCCCATGAATCGCATTGATTCTTTCCAGGAACGGATTTCAGACTTCCCTACGGTTTTTCCTGTCTTTGCGTGCAATAAATCGAGAATCGTTTGTTCGATATTATTCGAGAGAACATCGTCCAAAAACACGTCTTTCGTGGACTGGTACACGATCATATCAAAGCTCGTTGTATTTCTTATGGCTCCCCTTCGCCTTTTCCGTGGGATACTTTGCACGATTCTCTTTCATCTTTCGCTCAACGGCCTCAACTAAATCGATATCAAAATCGTGCGCCATGAGTAAAATCCAGTACAACGTGTCCGCCATTTCATCCGCAACCTTCTCGCGATTATTCTCAAGATGCTTCTCCATCTCCTCCGCACTCTTCCACTGAAAATGCTCCAACACCTCTGCAGCCTCAAGCACCAGCGACACCGCCAAATCCTTCGGATTATGAAACTGCTTCCAATCCCGCTCATCGCGAAATGCGATGATGTCTTCCGTGACTGATGTGAGGTCGATGGCTCTATTCATATAATCAAATGTTGATTCATAAATTCATTCATGTCCAAAAATATGCCTTTTATGATCGTGCTTACTGACGTTTTGTCATATTTCTAAACCATTCACTGTTAGCAACAATGCTGATGCATAACCACGACAGTAATATAGTTACCGCTAAAGCAATAAATGATGGAATTCTATAATGGCTTACCCGGACGGTCTCGTTATTTACAAAAGCAAATACAATGGCAATGAAAGTGGAGAAAAATCCTAGCACTTCAAAACTTTTCTTTTCAAACTGCCTCGTAAGCTTATCGATATACTTCGTCTCTAAAACCTCCCTATCATGAATTCGGTACTCATAAAATTCCAAGAGGTTTTCTATGGTGGCGCGGGCGGGTGATGCTGGTACTACCTCCCTATAATTATCTTTTACTTTTTTTAAAAAGATTTTACTTTGGTCAAATTTGCCATCCTCAATTAGTTGATCGATGTGATAACGTGCATCATTCAGCGCTAGATCAATCCACTCTGAATTATTCAATGCAAACGGCGTTGTGGTTTTTATCACTTTAAGAACACTAATTGCGCACTCATATGCCGAGAGATAATCTCGATCCTGCATTACGAGTAATTGATGCTGATTTTTCTCTATCTCGTTACTCATATTTATAAAACCTATTTCAACCACCGTTCCTTATTCCTCAAATGCTCTTCATACGTCTCCGCGTAATAAATATCTCCCTCATCCGTTGTTAAAAAGTAGAGGTAGGAGTTTTCAGCAGGATGGAGGACCGCGTTGAGGGCGTTGAGGCCGGGGGCGGAGATGGGGCCTGGGGGGAGGCCGGGGTGGATGTAGGTGTTGTAGGGGGATTCCACCTTGAGATCGGAATAGAGGGGGGATGGGTTGTCGCCCTTGATGATGTAATTAATCGTCGCGTCCGACTGTAACGCCATGCCAATTTCTAGGCGCTTGAGGAACACGTCCGCCACATTCTTCATGGTTTCTGCGGTGCGCACTTCTTTTTCCACGATCGATGCCAACGTCAACAATTCGTGCATCGTCATCCCTTCTGCATCGCCGGTCGCGGCGCCGATTGCGGAGAGTCGATTCTCCATGGTGCGCAGCATGGTGGTTGCAATCTGTTCTGCGGTGGCATCGGTGAGGAATTCATATGTGTCCGGGAACAGATAGCCTTCAAGATCCACGCCCGTTGGCTTGCCAGATGCAATCACAAACGGATCGCTCGCAAGCGTACTCTGCGCCGATGTGGCCGCGGTCCACGCGTCGATTGTCACACTCGGGAGCACGGTATGAATCCGCTCCCCCATCTCCACAAGCGAAAATCCTTCCGGAATGGTGATGCGCACGGAATCCACATCCTGACTGTGTAACTCGTTCATGATCGCTTCGTAGCTCATGCCCTTCGCAATGATGTACGTGCCCGGGTACACCGTGGCGTCGTTGAAAACCTTGACGTAGTAGCGCAGCATGAACTCATTCGCAATGCCTGCCTGCTGCAGCTGCCGTGCAATTGTTCGGAAATATTCTCCTTCGAGCACTTCGATAATCACCATCTTCGTGTCCTTCTCCGGCTCCCGGTACCACGCTGCGTTCGCGAAGGAGTATGCCAACATGGCGACGATCAGCACGATGATGCCCACGGTGATTGCGATGATCTTAACGCTGCCAGGGAGGACGGATCGGGGACGGAAGGAGGAGGGGTACATATAGGGAAGAGAATGAGTGAGGGCGAAGGGCGAGGGGCGGAGGAGGGTGAAGGTGAGAGTGAGGGCGAGGGGCGGAGGGTGGAGTTACGCAACTGATGTGAGGCGAGCGACGTGGGCGGCCACGCGGGCGAGGCGCTCGGGCGTGCCAGAGTCGAACCATGGTTCTGTGGCGTGATAGAAGCCCACAGGGCGACCGGATGTGGCGATGCGGGGCCAGAGGTGCAGCTCGTTGGAGATGGGAAGCACATCATCGACGAGATTGCGCACGTCACGATTCATGATGTACCAGCCGGTACTAATGAATCCGGTGCCCTTCCCTGCAAGCTCTTCTTCCGATTGCGAGCGATCGATATACGCGTCGAGGCGATGATGATCGGCGTTCGGGCGAAGAATTTCGTACTTCGCAATGTCGGCGCTTGGGAGCTCGATGCCGGCGATGGTGGCAATGTCGCCGTGCGTGCGATGGCGCTCCCAAAATTTTGGAACATCGATCCAGAACAAATTGTCGGCGTTGGCGACGATGAAGTTTTCTGCAAGATCGTCCCAGTTCACGAGCTTTGTCCATCCGCCGGTGCCCATTGGCTCAGGCTCAATGAGATACGACAGCGTCATTCCGAGTTTGGACCCATCGCCAAATTCCTCCGAAATCATGTGACCAAGATGCGCCACAGAAATCGCCACGTTCGTGATGCCCGCTGCGCGCAGATGCTCGAGCACGTATTGCATCATGGGCTTGCCATGAATGGGTACGAGGGGCTTCGGGAGGTGGTCCGTGAGCGGTGCAAGACGAGTTCCCTTCCCGCCTGCGAGGAGAATAGCTTGGATCATAAGAATCCTTTCCAGACTAACACAAAACGCGAGCTCTTTCGAGCCCGCGTTTTGCTTGTGAATGTTTAGTCGTTCAACGAATCTCGCGTCTTCATTGCATCAAGATCGACCTCAAGGTCTTCTGGACCATCAATGTGCTTGCCTTCGGTGAAATGTCCCCATGCGGTCACTGGAATATCAATCACGTAGTCTGCCCAGTTGCTTCCATAAATTTCCACTGCAACGTCTTCTGCGTTAATCCATTGCAAGGTGACCTCATCAGTGAGCGCATACACTTTGTCGACCGACTGTACCTTCACCAGGACAACACCTGCCTTTGGCAACATTGGGCTGCCGATGGTGAAGTTCGCAAGATAGTCGTCCGACACATCAACCACGCCATCGAAATTATCGGCGTAGGTGAAGAATGTTTGGCTGTCCAAGAATGGGCGGCGGGTTCCGTCTGCACCAATCATGTACACCGTGCTCCACGATTCTCCCTTCATGAAGGTTCCCTCAGGAAGCAGCGTTTCGTCCGATGAATCATCGGTTGTTTCGTCATCCGTGGTTTCAGGATCGGTGATAACCTCGGACGAATCCTCGGTACCAATGCTGAATGCATCCGATGTATCGGAATCAAGAACGGACACGAGATCCGTGGCCTCTGCCCGAATAAGCACATTTTGTGCATTCACTTCTGGCGCCATCCATGTGTAGCTTCCGTCGTTTGATGTTCCGGAAACAATCTCGATCCAATTTGTGCCACCATCAACGGAGTAGTCCAAGTTGACTGCGCCCACGCTTCCCGTTCCATTTGCCGTGGTCCATGTGATGGTGATCTCGTCGTTGTGCCCGAATGCTGCTGCAGCAACTGGCGCGAGAACCGAGATATCGTATGTGATTGGCGTTGATACCGTCGATCCGCTATTTGCTGCATACATAACGTCCGCAGTCACCGCAGCATCGGTGTTGATCACACCACCAGTGGATGTGGTTGTTGTAATGTCATACACGCCTGTGCTTCCTGCAGTGACCGGGTTGATAATCCCCGTCATTGTGCATGTTTGCGCACCAGCAGGTTCACTCGTTCCCGTTGCACGACCAATCGTCACCGCCTGACCAGCAGGAACAGCCAAGAACACACCGTCCATCGTGGAACATGTTGCGCCTGCTGCTCCGGACACGTTGTATCCAGAGCCAAAGGTCACCACACTCTTTCCGTTTGCCGGAAGCGCGTTCGCTATGGTGGACGCGACGGTCACCGTGTTTGTGGTTCCCACAACGGTGCTTGCTGGCTGAACATTCGTCGACGACAGTGCGCCTGCGACGATAGTATCTGCTGCAACTGCTGCGTCGATATCAAGCTGAACGTCCGAGAAGTTTGTTGTTTGAATGGTGTACGTCCCCGTGGTTCCCGCGGAAACCGGGTTGGTAATGCTCCCGATGGTACACGTTTCCGCACCAGCGCCCTGGATTGCACCATCTCCCACACGTGCAATCGTCACGATTTTACCAGCAACTGATGTGGTGAACGTCCCATCCATGGTGGAACACGTTGCACCGGCTGCTGCGGAAACATCGAATCCTGATCCAAACGTCACTTTAACTTTTCCATCGGCAGGCAATGGGCTCCCCAACGTGAACGACACCGTTGCCGTTCCCGTTGCACTCACCGCGAGCGTTGCGGGTTCCACATTCGTTCCCGTCAATGCCGCTGCATACGCGGCACGTGGCGCAAACGCCCCTGCGAGAAACGCCAGAGCCATCATTCCAAGAAGCACCGGTGTCATCCTCGCCGTGACCTTTCGCGAAAAATTCATACGTATTCTGTAAACGAATAAAATAGACGTTTGATCAGAGTATAGCACTCATTGGCAGAACGAATACGTTGCTCCTGGGGAAATCTTCACCACATCCCCGCAAACAGCACCACTATTGCCCCAAACATCATCCCAACAAGGATATCCCCCAAAAAATGCACGCCCACCATCACCCGTGAAAGTGCGATCCCAACGGCAAACACAATCGCAAGCACGGAAAGCACGATGCCCACGTCGCCCCAGGAAAGCATCACTGCACTCATGGTGATTGCGAACGCCATCGCGGTGGACGAATGCGCAGACGGAAATGACGGCGTCCGTTTCCACATCACGATCGATGCCACCGAAAGCGGCGGGCGGTCGCGTCGGATCACCTCTTGAAGCACAACCGTGAGCACATGCGTGAGCGCAACGGGAACGAGGATCGTCCACACGCGATGCCAATCAAACGCAGTCAAGAGCAACGCGCACACCACGAATACTCCAATTGCATACGATGCAAAGAACCGCCACAGCGGCATCCATGGCGCACCAATCTGGCGCACCATGCTTGTGAGATGATTATCGAAGTGCAGCATACAGTTTGTCTTTGAGATCGCGAATGCCTGCATGCATACGCAGAATCGATTCCCGAATCTTCACCGCGTTCTTTGGTGGAATGCGCTGCTTTTGCCCAAACGGACAATCGTTGACGAGCGGGCACTCCCAGCACCTCGGCTTCCCCGCAATGCAGATCGTCCGTCCAAACGGCACAAACACACGATTGACGACGCGATACATCGAGGGTGGGAGAAGCGCGCGCAGCGCACGTTCGGTGGTTTCGGGCGTGCGGGTTGTCACCCATCCTAATCGACGCGTAACACGCTGCACGTGCGTATCCACCGCAATTGCGGGCACCCCGAACGCTTCCGACAACATCACGCTCGCAGTTTTCCGCCCGACACCCGGCAAGCGTACCAGATCATGCATCGTTCTGGGCACGTCTCCCCCGAATTCATCCACAATCATGCGTGCCATGGCTTGAAGATTTTTCGCTTTCTGTTTGTACAAGCCAATCGTATTAATTGACGAGGTGATATCTCCAATCGATGCGCTCGCTAACACATCGACCGTGGGAAAACGCGCAAAGAACGCTGGCGCAAGGCGCAAAATCTGCTCATCGCGTGTGCGCGCAGACAGCGCAATCATGACCACCATGTGGTACGGCGTGCCCACCGCAAGCGCACCGGCGTTTGGATAGAGGGAAGAGAGGATGGTGAGAATTTGGGATGGAGAACTCATAGTGAACCGCCCCCTAGCCCCCTCCTTCGTAAGGAGGGGGGATCTTGCTCGCGAAACGAAACTGAATTCTTCATTCGTAAAAGAACTGAATCGATATCGTTGATGATCTCATGGTTTCTGAAACGGAGCACGTGAAGACCGAGTGATTGCATATATGCATCGCGTTCTTTATCACTCTTATGCGCTTCGTCAGTGTCGTGCGATTCTCCATCGAGTTCAACAACGATGCGATTCTTAGGAGAATAAAAATCAACGATATACGGCCCAATGCTCACTTGTCGACGAAACTTGATCTCATACCCTCCCCCACGCACACAACTCCAAAATATTTTCTCTGCCCTCGTCATCTCCTTCCTCAATTCCCTTCTCCTCTCAAGACTCCACGTCTGATTTATCAGTTCTGTCATAACCTCGTTTGCATCAGTTGAGTACTCCCCCTCCTTACGAAGGAGGGGGCCGGGGGGCGGTCCGCGAAGCAGCCTACAAGAGCGCCGTTCCGCTCATCTCTTCTGGCTTGGGCACTCCCAAAATCGCGAGCATGGTTGGCGCAACGTCGGCGAGCATGCCGCACGGCGGCATCAGGGAGAGATCGCCGTTAGGGACGTCGCCGGCAATCGACGGCTTCCCCTCAAACTGCTTCCCAACAATCCAAAATGGCACAGGATTTGTAGAATGTTCTTTATCAATTTCTCGCGTTTGCAAGTTCATGACTTCTTCTGCGTTTCCATGATCGCCGGTGATGAGCACAACCCCGTCCTTCGCGAGCACCGCATCCACAATCCTCCCCACACACTCGTCGGCCACTTCGACCGCACGAATCGTCGCGTCAAGATTCCCCGTGTGCGCAACCATGTCGGGGTTTGCGAAATTCGCAATAATCACATCGTAGTTGTCGTGACTGATTTCTTGCACGATGCGCTCCGTAATCTCCTCCGTTGCCATTGCGGGAACCTCTGCATACGACGCCACGTGTGGCGACGGGATAAGAACACGATCCTCATGCGGAAATGGGAGTTCTCTCGTCCCGTTCAAGAAGAACGTCACGTGCGCGTATTTTTCTGTTTCCGCAATGTGCAGTTGGACGAGCCCCGCATCAGAAAGAACTTCAGCAAGAGGACGGATCACCTTTTCTGGCGGAAATGCAACATGGACCGGAAGGCCTTCCTCGTATTCGGTCATCGTCACAAAGGTGAGCCCCTTGATGTACGCGCGCGGAAATTTCTCGAATGTGGGCAGCACAAACGCCTTCGTGATTTCGCGAACACGATCCGATCGATAATTAAACGAGATCACCGCATCATCGGGACCAATAGGGGCAATTGGTTTTCCCTTCTTTGTAAAAACGGTCGGAACAAATTCCTCATCGTATACCTCGCGCGCATACGACTGTTCAATGGCATCAATAGGACTTTCTTCCATCACGTCCGCAACACCCGTTGCGATCGCGGCATACGCCTTTGCAACACGATCCCAACGATTGTCGCGATCCATCGCATAAAATCGTCCGCACAGCGATGCAATATCGCCAACACCAATCTCTTTCATTGTGGCCATGGCGTTCTTCACAAAATCAAGACCGGAGTTATAGAGTGCATCGCGCCCGTCCAAGAATCCGTGCACGGCAACACGCGAAATTTTGTGCGCCTTTGCAAGCCGTAACAACGCAAAACAATGCTCATCGAATCCATGAACTTTCCCGGATGAAAGAATACCCATGAGATGGAGCACCCCGCCCGTGCGTTTCACCTTCGCAATCGCTTCAAGAAGCGCGGGATTCTCAGCAAACGACCCGTTCGCAATTGCTTTTTGCAGCCGCGGTAACGTTTGGTAGTACACGCGTCCCGCCCCAATTGCCAAATGCCCCACTTCACTGTTCCCCATCTCGCCCCAATTCAATCCCACTTCTTCGCTCGACGCACGCAACGTCATGGACGGATACCGTTCGGTGAGCATAGAAAACGTGGGCGTTTTCGCTCGCGTGATTGCGTTCCCGTCGGCATCCGGCGCAATACCAAAACCGTCAAGAATCACAAGGACCACCGGCCGAGGACGACGCAAATCACTCGCTTGTTCTGCTGCCATAATGCACGCAGTGTAGCACGTTGGACGATCTATCGCACGGCCACGATATGTGCACTCGATGAAACAAACGCTGCATTGTCGATTTTTTGCAGCCCAAGAAATGCTTCGCGCGTCCGCACGCTGTCGAGTGAGCGCAAGCGCGCAATCTCCATGTCGAGTCGATCGCACTCCTGCTGCAACCGCGTATTTGCACGGGCATAATCACGCATTGCGTATCCTTTCGTTGCCGCGGCATTCACCTGCCCTACATAGAACACCCCGCATGCAATCATGCATCCAATGGTGAGCACGTGAATGACGCGCGGATTTTTCCACACGCGTGCGAACCTTGTTCCTCCTAGTTGTGCCTCCATACAACAGTTTTATAGGACGTCCTCATTTTGTCTCTTTTCGACTCACATCGTCGCAAATTCGTTCAACGTACCATGAAGTACGTCTCTCGAACTTTGCTCCTCGTTCATCGAAAATAGCCTAAAATGAGAAAGTCCTACTGAATAATTCATGACGGAACGCGTTCGACGATTCGAAGCTTTGCACTCCGCGATCGCGGATTTTCTCGAACCTCCTGT
>CAZVBP010000035.1:4337-9545 GCA_964625515.1 uncultured Gammaproteobacteria bacterium | reverse complement strand
ACGTCTTTTACCTGCGCGATACGTGTTTTCCAGCTCAGCACCGGCTCCAGTTCAATATTTTGACGTCCCAGCACAACAGAGCGCTTCACTTCCTTGCTTGGCCACAGTCCGTAGAGGGTAATGCCGAATCGAGCGGTTGTCCCTTGGGACTCCGGAATGGTGAGCGCTGCAGCGGAGCATGCAATGTGTTGGTAGTGCGGAGAAAATCCGTACGCATGAACCATGGCAATGGCGTGGGTAAATAGTGCAATTTGCTGCGCGTTCGTTGGGTTGCCAACATCTTCTGCATTTGCAAAATGCGAAGAGATCCCTTCAAACCGGATCCACTCCCCTGCCCCGCGGACAATCTCAAGCATATGCTCGAGCACACGCATCGTGACTCCTTGACGATGAAGACCGGTTTCGATTTTTATAGAAATTCGCGCGGGGATGTGACGTGTTCGCGCATCATCAACAAGACGAATAAGGTGTTCAGGATCGCTAACGACCTGAACCGCATCGATGCGGAGAACATCAGCGATACGCTCAGGAACGGTATATCCAAGCACAATAATCGTGCACGTTGGTACAACGTCGCGGAGAATGATCGCTTCGTCGATGCTATCGACCGCAAACACAGAAACGCCCGCATCCCGACAGATATTCGCCACAATGCGGAGATCGTGTCCGTATGCATTCGCCTTCAAGACCGCGCAGAACTCAACATTGGGAAGCAGAAACGAACGAAGCGACGCGATGTTTTTCTCCATCGCGCCCTTCGAAATTTCGACCCACGTTTTCTGTCCGGGAACGATCATGTTGATGATGCGACGATGGAGGACTGACCACCCATGTATGGACGTAATACCTCCGGAATCACGACGCTGCCGTCTTCCTGCTGGTAGTTTTCAAGAATTGCGACGATGGTGCGACCAATCGCGAACGCAGTTCCGTTGAGCATGTGCACGAAGGCGGTGCCATTCTCCGTTCGGTACCGTGTATTCAATCGGCGAGACTGAAAATCAGTGCACGTACTGGTGGAGTGCGTTTCGCGGAACGTATTTTGTGAAGGAATCCACGTTTCGATATCAAATTTTCGTGCTGCAGGAAGTCCCAAATCGCCAGTGCATTGTTTGATGACCTGGTAATGAAGTCCGAGTCCTTGCATCAGCTCTTCCTCGATGCTGCGAAGGAGCTCGTGCTCGGCATCTGACGATTCCGGGGTGGTATAGCTAAACATTTCTACTTTATCGAACTGGTGCATGCGCAAGATCCCTTTCGTATCTTTTCCGTAGCTTCCAGCTTCACGACGGAAACATGCAGACACGCCAACATAACGAATTGGCAATTGTGCGGCATTGAGGATTTCATCAGCATGATAGGCGCCAAGTGGCTGTTCGGCCGTTCCAATGAGATAAAGATCATCTTTTTGGAGATAATAGATCTCATCTTGTCCCCCATGTTCTAAATATCCCATTGCGCGCATCACCTTCGCATTCACCACATTCGGCACGAACATGGGAGTGAACCCATGTTTTGCCGTGATCGCAAGCGCGTAGCTCACAAGTGCCATCTGCAATCGCGCACCGTCGCCTTTCATGTATGCAAAACGGGCGCCTGCGGCTTTTACAACGCGCTCGACATCGATAATGTCGAGTGCTTCTCCAAGTGCAAGATGGTCTTTCGGTGTAAATGAAAATTCCGGCTTCGTACCGACCACCGACAAGATCTCATTTTCGCTCTCGTCCTTCCCCACTTTCACATCGGCGAGTGCAGGATTCGGAATGCGGTACAGCGCTTCGCGAAGCTCTTCATCAAGCGGAGCAAACTCTGCCGTGAGCTTTTCTGACTGCTCATCAAGGACACGCATCGCGGCGATCCGTTCTGTGCGTTCATCACCTTGCGCTTTTGCAATACTGCTTGATGCTGCATTCTTCTGCGCTTTGATATTTTCGATGTCGCCGGTGAGTGCCCGAACACGACGATCGAGCTCGAGAATCCGATCCGTATCGATAACGACACCTTTTGCACGTGCGGCATCCCGGATTTCTTCTGGATGCTCGCGGAAGTATTTTAGGTCAATCATAACGGAGTAATGAGAGATGATTTATACCGATCGGGCTCGTATGGAGAAAGCGAATGAAGCGGAATGTTTTTGTGATGCTCCTCAAGGTAGCGCGCAAGATCGGTGCGAAGATCATGCTGATCGTATCCAACAAAGATGACATCGGGGTTCGTATGACGGAGCATCGAATAGGTGCCGAGCGCTTGATCACCTTCGAGGACGTCGTCCACAAGTCCGGTATCCTTGAGCGCTTGCGCACGCACACTCCATGAATGCTTTGGTGTGTGGCGTTTGAGCATCGCGACGGTTGCATCGGGAGGGACCACAACACAGAGATGATCGACAAATTGTTTCGCTTCGCGAAGCATCGCAAGATGTCCGGGATGGATTCCGTCAAACGTTCCAAAAAGCATTCCGGTTTTCATACGGCGTCACGAGGCATCGGTGGCGCCGCCGAGTTCTTCGCGAATCGGCTTGAGCGTTGGGAACGCGATAACTTCCTTTAAATTCGGTGCGCCGGTAAGAAACGCCACAAAACGATCAATGCCAATGCCAACGCCGCTCGTGGGTGGCATCCCCTGTTCCAATGCAGACAAGAATTCTTCGTCGAGCGATTGCGCATCCTCACTTCCCTTCTCGCGCAGTGCCTCTTGTTCAACGAATCGTTCGCGTTGTTCGAGCGGATTATTCAGCTCATGGTAATACAAGTTGACGATCTCCGCGCCAAGAACCACCAATTGCGCGCATGCACTTGTTCGTGGATCGCTTGGATTCTTTCGTGCGAGCGGTTTGAGGGAAACGGGATAGTCAAAAACCCAGGTTGGGGTGGTGATTGCTGCCCGCCCAGTTTTCTTGTACAGCGCATCAAGATATTCGCCCAATCCATGACACCCGCCAAAATCAACCGCAATCTGTTTTTCCCGAACCGCGGCAAAAAGCTGTTCGTCGGTTTGCAGCGTATCGATATCAATCCCGCATGCGTCGAGAATAGTCTCGCGGAAGGTCTTTTGTGGGAATGCATGTGCAAAATCCACCACATTGCCTTCAAGCGAAACCTGCGTTTTTCCAAGTGCGGCACGAACCGCTTCGCGCATCATTGATTCGATGAATGCGATGTATTCATCTTTCTTCGCATATGCCTGATACAACTCAAGCATGGTGAATTCCGGATTATGGGAATAATCGATTCCTTCATTTCGGAAACACTTGCCAATTTCGTAAATTTTCTCCATGCCGCCGACGACCAATCGTTTCAAATACAACTCCGTTGCGATGCGGAGGTAAAAATCGGCACCAAGCGCATTATGATGTGTTACGAACGGGCGAGCACTTGCGCCACCTGCGAGCGACTGCAAAACGGGCGTTTCCACTTCGAGAAATCCTGCATCGTCAAGAAACCTGCGGATCCCCGCAATCACTTTTGAACGAACAATAAGACGTTGCAATGATTCTGGATTCGAAATGAGATCGAGTTCGCGTTGACGATAGCGCGTCTCCACATCCTGAAGACCATGCCATTTTTCGGGAAGCGGCCGAAGCGCTTTTGCAAGAATGGTGCCGCGGTGGGCAAGGATGGACTGTTCGCCCGTTCGAGTAAGATATGCCGGTCCCGAAACTTCAAAGATGTCGCCAACATCAAGATGATCCACGAACATGGTGTACTGATCTGCAAGATCTTCTTTTCGCAACACCACCTGCAGGTCTCCCGAGGCGTCGTTCAGACGGAGAAACGAGAGCGCGCCAATATGACGCATTGCCATAATTCGCCCTGCAATCGTCACCACCTGCTGCGCGGAAATCATCGCATCGAATTCGGTGCGCACCTCGTTGATCATGTGTGTCCGCGAACTTCCCGCGGGGTACGCATCAATCCCCATCTGCGCTAATTGGGTGAGTCGTTCTCGTCGAACAATTTCTTCGGGAGTCATACGATGGGGTACGTTGGCTAACTTATTTCACTGCCACGATACGATACACAATAACACCGGACGGAACGGTCACGTCAACAGAGTCCCCAATACCATGCCCAAGAAATGCGCTCCCAAGCGGTGAGACGTTGCTGATCTTCCCCGAGAGTGGATCAGCTTCGTTTTCTCCTACGATCTCGAATGTTTTCTGAACGCCACCCACTTCCGCATCGAATGTTGAACCGAGTCCAATTTTTCCACCGCGCTTTTCTTCTACAACCACGGCATTCACAATCATTTCCTGCAACTGAACAATGCGCGTTTCATTTTGTGCTTGCTGTTCTTTTGCTTCGTGATACGCAAAGTTTTCCGAGAGATCACCCATCTCCTTCGCATCGCTAATTTTCTGCGCAATTTCACCGCGAAGGACTTTGACACGATGCGCCAATTCCGCCTTCATGTTTTCAAGGCCAGCGAGAGAGGTATATGTGGAGGTATTGGTCATAGGAGAAGACGAAAGCACGTCATGTGCAAAAACAATTCCGCCAAGAGGCGGTGTTCATGAGTATCCCACGGACCTATGCGAGGGTCAAGAAGGCATTCTATCGTTCCTGATTCACAAAATACCATTCAAAAATGTCTCGTGCAATTGGTGTGGTAAAGTAACTATTTGCACCTTCCTCAACAATAACGGTGACAACAATTTCCGGATTCTCATACGGTGCAAATCCGGTAAACCACGTGTGCGGTGCGCGGCCCGTTGCCCATTGCGCCGTTCCAGTTTTTCCCGCAGATGTCACCGGGAGAGACTGAAGAATTGTTGCACTTCCATACGTGATTGTTTTTCGCATCCCGTCGCGCACCACGGCAAGCACATCATCGGGAACAATTTTTGTGGACTCAACCGGGGCATCTTTCACCAAATGCGGTGTTACTAAATTGCCACCATTCGCAAAGACCGCGGTTGCACGATTCATTTGTACTGGCGTGACGAGAAAATCACCTTGACCGATGGACACATTGTACGTATCGCCAACGTACCACGGCTCCCCTTTCGTGGCTTCTTTCCACGCCTTGCTCGGCAAAAAGCCGGATCCCTCGGCGGGAAGATCGATTCCCGATTTTGCTCCAAACCCAAACATTCCTGCGTACTGCATGAGGCGCTCCAGTCCGAGTCCTTGGAACGCCTCGTTGCCACCACCGATAATATAGAAGAATGTATTGACGGAATCAGCGATTGCATGCGTCACATTCGTT
>CAZVBP010000035.1:0-4327 GCA_964625515.1 uncultured Gammaproteobacteria bacterium | reverse complement strand
GTCCGTGACCTGCAGATCGCCAGTCCGGAAAGCGTCGCGCGCCAAGCCAAATACCACCGGTGGAATAGAACGTTGTGGTCGGCGTGATAATGCCCTCCATGAGTGCCGCTGCGGAATACATGGGCTTAATGGTCGATCCCGAGGGATATTCTCCTTGTGTTGCACGCGGGAACAATGGAGCGTTCGGATCATCCATGAGTGCACGATAATCCGTATGAGAAATTCCGCCGGTAAACATGTTCGCGTCATACGACGGATACGAGACGAGGGACAGAATCTCTCCCGTGGAGGGCGATGAAACAACCACTGCGGCGCGCTTCACCTCAGCGTTTTGTAAGTGATCTTCAACGATATATTCAACTGCGGCGGTAAGCCGCGCGTCCAGTGAGAGTTGAAGATTGGTTCCTTCAACGGCATCGCTTTTTTCTAAACGTCGTAAATCATGTCCTTGCGCATCAACCTCGGTTCGTTCAATGCCTGGCGTGCCGCGTAACAACGATTCATATTGCTTTTCGATCCCTTGTGTTCCGATGGTATCGAACCGACGATACCCATCGGCACGAAGTGCATCATACTCGTCAGCATGAATGGTACCGGTGTATCCCAAGACGTGAGAGAGTGTGGGGATATCGTTCGTCACGTAGGCACGTCGCGCCGCAAGCTCGACCAGGATATCGGTAGTACTCCCGTGCTGCGACAAATATCGCACTGCATCGTCGTACGGAACATCATCGAATAACAAGATGGTGTGATCCGTTGAAAGTGATTCCTGATACCGTGTTTCGAACGAATCAACGGGGATGTGGAGGATGTCGGCAATCGCGGAAAATCGCGCCGCACGTTCATCGCTATTCGTGGGAAGAAGTGCACGAACTGCAACAAGATGAAATTGCGGTTCATTCCATGCGAGCAGAACACCGTTGCGATCAGTAATGACCCCGCGGTTCGGAAGAACGATATGTGTTCGAATTCGGTTATTGTCGGCAACGGATCGAAAGTCTGCACCGTGAACAATCTGCCAATTCCCAATTCGCAAAAGCAAGATACCAAACACAAGCGCGAGGAGACCGATTCCAAATCGCTTTGCGCGTTTCGTGGAGATATTCCCAATATACGACCCTGCGGACAAATCGGATGATGCCCTGCCCGATAAACTGTCATCGAACGTTGGGTCATCCTCTCCACGTGAAATCGCACCGATGTGTACATCATCGATAATGGGAAACACACGGTGATCGTGAGAAGTGCGAGCGCGGTTCATGGCCGACGAATATATAAACGATTCATGACAGAGCGTTCAAGGAACCGGATGCACACAACACCAACAAACAGTCCAGGGAGCAAGATGATCGATTGGAGGAGCAGGCTTTCTCCGGTGTGAAGCGGAACGTACGTCAATGGAAAAAAACGAAATGCGATTTTCTCAAAGAGCACCGTCATGCCGCTCGCCAAAAGGTGACCACTGAATCCTAACCCAAAAAGAGCATACACGGAACGTGTGGTGAACACACGCGCGAGAAGGAGCGGTCCAAGCATCGCCCAAATGATGGGATAGACATCAAGCCCATGAAAGACGGCGATTGCGAGAAACCATGCTGCCCCCTCTTCTGGTCCCACACGTTGGAAGACGAGTATTCCCCCAATGGTGAGCAGCGACAGAAGGACGAATGCGCCACCAAATGCAAAGACAAACGAGTACTGCACCAACGAACACGCCAGAAACGCGAGCGCAAGCAGTGCACCCCCCTTCATAGTGGCGGACGTGAAGCGGGTGGGAGCACAAGAACCGACGTCCAGTCACGCGGATCGTGCACCGGCGAAATCATCGCGTGCATGAATGGCGCATTTGCCGTTGCGATCACCTCTGAAACGATGCCAAGAACAAGCCCTTCAGGAATTTCGCCATCTAATCCGCTCGTCACAACCACATCGCCAATCGCAATGCGCGTCTCTTGTGGAATGTATTCCATGGTCAGGAGCGCCCCATCTTGTCCGGTCACGAGCCCGATCGTTTTAGTGCGACCAAGCAGAGACGCAGCGATGGTACTTGCGTCGTCTTCGGTGAGTGCAACAACTGAGGAAAGCTCCGATACATCCTGAACAACGCCGTATAAAAGACCATCACCGATGACGACGGCAGTGTTTGGTTCGATGCCATCATGACGACCGCGGTCGATGATCACGCGTGATGACTCTGGAGATTCTCGTGCAATAATTCGCGCCACGGTGCCCTGGATAGTCGTGCGTTCACGATACCCAACAAGAGTACGCCACTCATCTCGTTCATCGCGAGCCGCATACCCATCTGCCGCTGCACGCGTTTGAACACTCAATTGTTCGGTGCATGATGCAAGTTGTGCGGTGAGCGATGTTTCATTTGCAAAAAGTCGAGCAGTGGCGCGCCCAAGTGCCGAACCAGCGCGATACAGCACTCCCTGAGCGCCCGCATACACGGGCGAGAGCACAGGAATACGGGAGCCAACCCAAACAAGGAGCAACACCCCAAAAAAGACCGCCAAACGACGAGATATCACGTGAATGCGATCCGATGTGTACCAAGCACGAGGCATACGCTTAGCGACGATGATCAATGCCGGTTGTTGGAAGTGCAATGGATTTCAAGAGTGCTTCATCGCCAAGCAATACCCCGCACCCTCGAACCAAGGCCGTTTGCGGCTCATCGGCAATGCGGACCGGGATGTCAGTTTCTTTGGCGATTGATCGCTCAAGCCCGCGCAAAAGCGAGCCTCCGCCCACAAGAGTCATCCCGCGTTCGTAAATATCCGCCACAAGCTCGGGAGGCGTCACTTCGATCGTTGCTTTAATCGTATCAATGATGGTGCGTACCGATCGCGCAAGTGCTTCCCGAATCTGTCCGTCGTGCACAGTCACTTCTTTGGGAAGCCCGGTGATCAGATCACGTCCACGCATCGTCATGCGCAGCCCTTCCCCAGTATCCAGGGTGCTCCCGATATGCGATTTTACATCTTCGCCCACCCGTTCGCCGAGTAAGAGATTGAAAACGTCGCGGGAGTATTGCAAAACATTCTTGGTCATTTCATCTCCTGCAACGGTGAGCGATTTCCATGTCACGATTCCCGAGAGCGAAATAACCGCAATCTCGGTTGTGCCACCACCAATGTCAACAATCATGCTCCCGAGGGAATCTTCGATCGGCAGGCCGGCCCCAAGTGCTGCCACCAGCGGCGCCTCAACAAGCAACGCTTGTCGCGCTCCAGCAGCAAGAGCGGCGTCCTCAACCGCTTTTCGCTCTACTTCAGTAATTTCCATTGGAACCGCCATAACGATCCGCGGACGCGGCACGAGCGTAAACCCGTCATCATGGATCTTATCTATGAAATACTTGAGCATTTTTTCTGTCACTTCAAAGTCGGAAATAACCCCTTTTGCAAGCGGTTTCGTGATTTGAATGTGCGGCGGTGTTTTGCCAACCATATCCTTTGCCACCTTCCCGACGGCAAGAATGTGATTGGTACGAGTATTAATCGCAACAATGGAAGGCTCGTTCATCACGATCCCCTTCTCTTTTACAAAAACGCGGGTATTGGAGGTGCCAAGATCGATTCCAATATCTTCAGAAAATCGACCGAAAAACGAGTTCAACATAGTCAGTGCCTATGTTGCCAGGAATCCTCCGTGTTGGCATCCGGATATCCACACCAGGCCTTATTTCCGAGTAACTGCAAGCGCTAAAAATTCAACAAGTCCTAGCAAAAGAATAAAAAGAATCATCATTCCAAAAGAAAAAAGATCCTTTGAGAGGAGCACAAGACTCACAATGACCAGTATCGCCAGAAGAATCCCCTGCCGAAATGAACGCGTCACCACATCGTGAACCGCATCCTCTGCGGCATTTCGCGCGCGGACGATGGTGCCAACAATAGTGAAAAGCCCTGCGATTCCCGCACCAAGAGTGGTGTAAAAAACCAAGAGTCCAAGTGCCCCCGCATGGGCAGGATCGATCGCAAGAGTGACAATACACCAGGACGAAATGCTGATGGCCGTGCCGAGCGCGAGCGCAATGATGTACTGACGGAGCGACATATGCCGAAAGTATACTCTATCAGCAATAGGTCACGCTCATTTTGTCTCTTTTCGACTCACATCGTCGCAAATTCGCTCCTGCCTGCCGGCAGGCAGGCAACGTACCGTTAAGTACGTCTCACGAACTTTGCTCCTCGTTCATCGAAAATAGCCGAAAATGAGCGTGACCTACTTGATCAGAAGTTTCCACGTTCAATATGGACGCGCGCCACCACACGTGAAAGCGTCACATCTGGGCATTCGCGGGCCATACGTGTAACAA
>CAZVBP010000034.1:7069-9714 GCA_964625515.1 uncultured Gammaproteobacteria bacterium | reverse complement strand
TGTCGGGGTATTTTCTTGGTTCCGGGACAGAGAAAGCCACCTGCGTGGCTTTCGATGGATTCGAACGCCGGAGCAATATTCCGTCACCAGACGGAACCGCGAGGCGGTGCCCAGCCCGAGGGGAGCGACGGCGACCCGAGAGGCGCGGGCGAGTCCACGTCCCAACACGTCGTTCGCAAACGACGTGTCTCGGAATCATCAAGGAGAAACCAAAATCCGTTTCTTCTTTGTTTTTTTCGCAAACCAAGCATTTCAACTGTGGATGAATCGTGACAATCGAAACGATTGGGATATAATGGCGCAAAATCAACTATTCTAAACGTATGACGATCGGAAAATCGACACTGCCACCAGATCGCGGTGTGTCGTCCCTTGAACGTGTTTCCCCTCCCGAAACAGAAACAAGTGATCCGTGGCAAGCGATTCGTCACGCCAACATCTATCGTAAGAATCATTGGCAGACATTGAAAGATTATACTATTCCAAAGTTTACTACTGCAGACTCAATGCGGGGAGACACGCTTGATCAGCAACAAGCCATGAAGTTGTGTATCAACCTCGTGCACAGCATCGTCTTCCATGAATGCGATTTGCCACTTGATAATCTGGAACACCCAGTGCACACAGCTTCTGCCAAGGGAGTAAGCGCACCTGAGCAATTGCGACAAGTCACAAAACCGAGCGACGCGATGCCCGACTACACCGAACGGAATGCTGCATGGCTCAAATTCGCAGAACAGAATATCGCTTCATTTCCCGAGAGCATTGTTGATGATGCCGTTGGGAAATTTTACGGATGGCACATGATGCGCACGGTCGATCAAACCGATCGTGATGAACAGACGGATGATAAAACGATTGTCGATCATTTCACGGAAAGCTTGCTCTATACACCACAGCGACATTTTCTCGCGACGAAATACTTTCTCCACTACTATCTCCCCCGAAAATCCGCTGATCGTATCACCCCACAGGCATATGACATGTTCTTCGCACTTGAAGGATTGAGCGACGAGGAGAATAGTGCACTTTTTGTTCATCTCTTCGGGAATGTTGACCGTCGTATCATGATTACAAACTGGATTGAACTCCTTGAAAAGTTGGCAGAGAAAAATCAAATCTCCCCCAAAGATGCATACCGAGGACTTCCATCGGAGATGAAAGAATATATTGCAAATTTCTATACCAATCAGCTCACGAACTATGCGGAACACATCATCAATCCCAATTCTTTCTATGCACACGACTCCGAAATAATGCGAACTGTCCTGAACGATTCATTGGGAATTCTTGCTTTTGCGAATCCGCCATTGTCGAAACAAAGGCTTCAAGAAATCACGCTTCACGCACTTCGAGAGCATGCGGCACTCGCCAGTTCCGGGAGCACAATCACGGACAATGTTCGCGAGATCCTACATCTCTATCTCAATGATGGTCAGATCAACGAAGCGATCGCCGCAGGCAGGCGAATCAAAGAGCACAACATCCCCGGCACCGAACACTACATTGCGCTTCTCAACAAAGGAGTGAGCGACGATGCCGCGCGAACGGTATGCAGTTGGATCGATGCGATGCAAGCCAGGAGAAAGATGGAGGGAAAACCAATGGCTGTATTTTTTGATTTTGCTCGCGCCACACATCCTAACGACGTGCGTCGTTTTCGAGCCAGCATCGAGGATACTGAAGAGAATGTGTCGCCGTGCATTACCGATCATGTTGAGACCTCAGATGGAACGATTCTTGTCTCTTATCAAGAGGAGTCCGAGGAATAAAGGAATGCCACTGCTTCACAGAAATACAAAACACCACCCGTACAAAGAACAGTATGGGTGGCGTTTTCTTGTTTTGATATCTCCCTTCCCTACTCCCCCAACATCACCTTCAACGCATCAACTGCTGCGCGGGCGTAGGGGCGTACGCGGGAAGGCATTTGCTCGTGCGTGATGTCTGGGCCAAGGATACCGGTGCCGATTGGCTTCATGAGATCGATCTGGAGCGCAATAATTGCCGACGTGACCGCCTGACCCATCACAAAGCCGTGACTCGTCTCCCCTTTTTCGATGATGCCAAGCGCAATAGCGCCGTCGATATCGTCGCGCAGTAATGCACGCTTGAGCGCGAGCGGCTTTTCAAGAGATCCCGGCACCCACGTCACGTCAACAATCTCCATACCATGCCCTTCAGCTGCTTCTCGCGCCTCGCGCAGCATGACATCGGCGTGCTCTTTATGAAACTCCCCCACCACGATTGCAATTCGCATCATAGAATTCTATTACGCAAGACTTCCGCCGAGCTCATTCACGAATGATGTGACGGCATCGGCGTTTTCCTTATGTGATACGTGCACCGTAGCGATAGTTACCTGTTTTTGCAATACCTGAGCAATCGCCTCTTCCACGAGCCGTCGTGCCTTGGCATCTTTCAAGGCCTCGGCATGAAACGCATACGCGCAGCCAATCGTAATCACATTTCCTTGCACATTCGTGGGCTTTGCGCTCCGAAGCACCAGCGGAAGCGCCACATTCCGCTCCGCAACATACGCGCAACAACGCTCCCACTTGTCGACAATTTCCTCGAGCGAGCAAACGGCAGGATCGGTTGACGGTGTTGCAATCGCGGGCGTTGGTGCGATTGACGGCGGCGGC
>CAZVBP010000034.1:0-6969 GCA_964625515.1 uncultured Gammaproteobacteria bacterium | reverse complement strand
ACATCACTCAACAACGCAATCTCAAGCGGAATCTGCGGCAACGACGGCATACTTTGTCGCACGCGTGCTGCAAGCAGCGCATCGAGCAACGCACGCGATCGCGCAACGCCCATCCCTGTCCCCACAGCACGAATGCGTTCCAACGTTTTTTCGTCGTACACATCATTTTCTGTATCACCAAGTGCTACAAACATCACCGTGCGCACATACTCAATCATCTCTTCAATGAGATGTTTCACCGATCCGCCGTCGTTCACAAACACATTCAGGCGTGCAACGGCTTCGCGTGCGCGATGTTGAGCGATATCGTCCACCATGCTTCCCACAAGGGAGAGATTCGTTGTGGGCAATACCAACGACGCAATCGCAAGCGTGACGTGCGATTCTCCGAGCGCGAGCACCTGACCAAGCAAACTCTCCGCATCGCGTAAGCACCCTTCAGACAAGCGGGCAATGTGCGCAAGAACGTCTTCATCGACCGTTGCGGATTCTTGCGCGGCGATCCGTGCCAACCGCGGCATCATCACCGCTGGCGGAACTCGATGAAATGCAAAGCGCTGACAGCGCGATGCAATGGTGGCGGGAATCTTATGCAGTTCCGTGGTCGCGAGGATGAAGATGGCGTGCGCCGGTGGCTCTTCAAGCGTTTTGAGGAGCGCGTTAAACGACGAGCCAGAAAGCATGTGCACTTCGTCCAAAATAAACACTTTGAATTTCCCTCGCGTGGGCGCAAAGCGTGCATTCTCGATAATATTTTCTCGCACGTTATCAACGCCCGTCTGCGACGCCGCGTCCACCTCCACGCACGAGAGGAACCTCCCCTCTTGAAAATCCGTACAACTTGAACACGTATTGCACGGCTCATGCTCACCCACCGCACGGCGCTCGCAATTCAACGCCTTTGCAAGCAAGCGCGCGATCGTCGTTTTTCCCACACCGCGCGGGCCAGAAAAGAGATATGCGTGCGCTACGGTATCCGTGGCGAGCTGTTTGGTTATTGTTCGTAACACGTGCTCCTGTTCAGCAACATCAGCGAAATTTTGCGGACGGTATTTCCGGTAAAGCGTTTCGGCCATAGTGCGGCCATTGTAACGGAAAAGATGGGATGAAACTACCCCCGCATCCCCGCAAGAACCGCCATTGGCGAGAGGAGCCACAATGTGCGTGGCAGCGCATCCACAAACACCACGCGCACGTTTGGCGAGAGTGTCGCCACCACATCGACCGGCAGGAACGATCCCAGCACCGCAAGCGTAAAGCCCGCCATCATGATTGCGGCAATCGCAAGTTCTGCACCCGTGGGAATGGTGGATGGTTCAAAAAATGCATTGCGACGAAACACGAAAAACGCAACCACCGACGCAACCGCAAACATCGCAATCTGCTGATGATGTTCCGGCCACGTGCTGATTCCCGGAATGTGCCCCACATATGCACCAAGCGCCGCAAACACCGCACCAATGCCCAGCGCCGCAAGCGCAGGCACAAACGCGTGCTTCCCCAGCGTGTACATAAACGCCGCAAAGCCCACGACCACGCCGCCTACTACAAACGCGTCGAACACGAGGAATGAGGTGAAATCAAATGACATATTGTGCTAGTATAACTCAGAATTGTTCTTCACTCATTCTATGGCTATTCCTATCCTCTTCATGTTCGGAGGTGTTTCTGCAGAACACGAGGTCTCCGTGGTGACGGGGCTACAGGCACTCGAGAAAATCGATCGTGAACGTTATGCGCCATACTGTGTGTACGTTGCAAAAGATGGCACATGGCTTGGATACGGGAACCTCGCCAATCGATCTGATTTCAAAACAACAAAACCCCGGTTTCTTTCTTTTGGAAAAGATGCCCGGGGAGGTTTTCTGAAAGAATCGGGTTTGTTGGGGGATACGATCCGACCGCACGTCGCATTCTTCGCATTTCATGGTGGCACCGGAGAAAGCGGTCCGCTCCAGGGCGTCATGGAAGCACTCGACATTCCCTACACGTCAACGTCACAAGAAGGATCGGTGATCACCATGAACAAAAGCCTCTGCAAGGAGATTCTCGCCGCGCATCAGCTTCCCGTCATCCCCGGCATCTCGCTCCATCGCGAGCAGATTTTGAAAGAAGGCGCTGCAATCGTCGAGACCGTCAAACGATCCATTGCGCTGCCCGTCATTATCAAGCCATCACACTTGGGATCAAGTATCGGGATCAACATTGCACGTACCGATATGGAGCTTGAGAAATTTCTTCTCGAGGCAGCGCATCTCGATACCGAAGTGGTGGTGGAAATACTTGTCCCAGCGTTTAAGGAATATAACTGCTCTGTGCGTTCAATCAATGGTGTTCTTGAAACAAGTGCGATCGAGTCCCCGGTTGCAAAAGACGCCATTCTGAGTTTCGCCGATAAATATCAACGCGGAGGCGGGAAGAAATCCGGAAAACAGAGCGGGATGGCGTCATTAGAACGCGAGCTCCCTGCCAAAATCAGCGATGCGCTCAAAATGACTATCGAGAATACTGCGAAATCTGCGTTCACCGCCTGTCGATGCAAAGGCATGGTGCGAATTGATTTCATGGTCACACCAGATGGAACGCTCTCCATTACCGAGATCAATCCAATCCCAGGATCGATGGCGTTCTATTTGTGGGAAGCAAAAGGGATTCCGTACACCCAGCAAATTACTGACTTGCTCACACAAGCAATCGCCGATCACAAAACTCGCGTTTCCCTTCGACTTGATTACCAGAGCGACATCGTTGAAAAATTCATTGGCTAGTACGAAGCATCGGTGAGTTCTGGCTGGAAGAGAAGCACATAATCGCCAACCGAGCACTGCGCATGCAGCATTGGAATTGCTTCAACAAGATTTCGTGCACGCATCAATGGAATCTTGTTTCCGATTCCACTCGCAACATCCGCGAAATGTTCACTCTTCAAAACAAGGACCGCATGAGCGTGTTCCGCGAGAAATACCCCGTACTGCGCATTTTCTCTTGCCGATGCTTCTCGAGGCAATTCAGGGATTCCTGCAGTGAGCACCACGAGCTTTTTCCGTGATGCTTCCGCACGCGCCTTTGCTGCGAGCACGCCCGCATGTGCAGTGGCAACACAAATATTATATGAATCGTCGATCCCTTCATAACCAAAAACGGTCTGTGCTTTTTGACGACGGTCCGGAAGAACAAACGACCGAATCGCTTCCTCGATAAATCGTGCGGGAATATTCATTGCTTCTGCAATCGCCGCTGCATACGTCAGATCCTCTCGGACAGACTCTGAAAGGTTTGACGCATCGATCTCAATCCCCTGATACACAATTGCATCGGTCGCGATCGCTTTCACATCGTGATCGAATCCGTATTTATTCAACATCATCGAAACATCCTCACGACACACGCGTAATCCGCCACTTCTTGTTCCCGCAAATACTTCTTGCAGTGCCTGGACGATCTTTTCTTGGGAACCAAATCGCACAAGATGCTGGTCACCGATCGATGTAAGAATCGCCACGGTCGGCTGGACGATTTCGCAACTCGCCGCAATCTCTCCAGGATGATATGCATCCATTTCAACAATCATCACTTCTGCGGTGGGATCAAATTTCTTCAGCATCCACTGTGCAATCCCTGCGGTAGTATTAATGTTTCCATCAATCAATTGCGTTTTGTAATGCCGACGGATCATTTCGTATAAAAGATTTTTCGTTGTGGTTTTGCCGTAACTTCCCGCAATCGCAATCACTTGAAGGTTGGGAGCCCGAGATCGAACCAATCGTGCCTGCGCGTTGAGCCTCGCATGTGCAAGCACAAAAAATGGAATCGAGATGACGTTTGCAAGGAACACAAATCCTGGCGTCATCGCAAGAATGACAACCATCAGCAGCGCCGTCATCGTGATCGACACAAATACCGATGCGATAAGAACAGCTCCAATCATCATCAACACGATCAGGATCAAGAGCACCACGATGCGATTCGTCCATTTCAACCTATCTCGCTGTTCAAATCCTCGTCGAAAGAATCTCTTCAGTGCGCGGCTGACATATCGCATGCTTTCGTATTCCTCCAGCTGAAGGAGATACAAAAAATCCCGAAGCGGAAAGATCGCATTACAAAGTCTCCAAAAAGCGTGCAATCGCGCCATACGTGAGCGTTGAATTATCGATTTGCACATTGTGCCCGATTCCCGGAAGAATCACGAGCGACGAATGCGGAATCAGCTGATGGATTTCTTGCGCCAACGCAACCGGGGCAGCATCATCATACTCACCCCAAAGCAATAACGTGGGCACGGAAATCATCGGGAGCGACGCAGTCTGATCATTGAGCACGGCATTACGCCAAACGCGTGCAATTCCCCCATCTTCGGCGTCGCGCAATTCGTCATGCAACAATCGCCGTCGAATAACCGCAGGCACAATCGGCTTCACGAGATGCGCAACAAAACTTTTTGCCCGGATCTTGATCGATGGCCGATAGAGACAAGGTGCACCAATCAGAATCAATGCGCGTAACCAATCTGGTCGACGAGCCGCAATCATCGAGGCAACGCGTCCGCCGAAAGAGTGACCAATAAGGACGACATCATGTGCGTCACCAATCTTTTGCTCAACCCATGCTGCATACTCTTCAATCCCCCACGCTGAGCTCACCATCGGCTCATCGCCGAATCCTGGCAAATCCCACGCTTCCACAGCGCCGAAATGTGACAACGCATCAACAGCTGATCTCCAATGAGATGCGCAATGCCCCCAGCCGTGGAGGATGACGATACGCATACCTACGACGCACGCAAATTCAACTCCCGCAGCAATTCTTGTTCTTTCTTATCAAGCTTTGTGGGCGTCACGACGTTGATGATGACGACTTGATCGCCGCGGCCGCGGGAGGATGGCACGCCCTTGCCGCGCAAGCGCAGTTCGTCGCCACTTTGCGTGCCTTGGGGGATTTTTACCTCAACCTTGCCATCAACGGTGTCGACATCGATCGTATCGCCGAGTGCTGCCTGCGTGAAGCCGATATTCTTTTGCACGTAGATCGTCGATCCATCTCTTCGGAATCGGGTATCAGGCACCACGCGAATCCGCAAATACAAATCACCGCGCTCGCCGGCAGCACCAATGCTTTCCCCTTCGCCGCGCACACGCACCGTCACGCCGTCATCCACGCCTGCGGGAATATCCACGCGCACCGTGGTGCGACCGTGCACCACACCGGAACCGTTACATGTGGTACATGGCTTTTCCGGCTTTTCACCAACGCCATGGCATTCGTCACACGCCGTCTTCATCTGCATTGCGCCAAGCAGCGTGCGCTGCATCGTGATGCGGAACCCTTTTCCATCGCACGTGGTGCATGTTTTCATTTTTGTTCCCGGCTCTGCTGCGGTCCCCGCGCATCGAGCACACGTGGAGTTGCGCGTGAGCGGAATTTCTTTCTCCACACCAAACACCGCTTCTTCAAAACGCAACGTCATTGCAACCTCGATGTTCTCGCCGTGAGCAGCACGTCCTCGTCCCCCGCCGCCACCGCCTCCGCCAAACATCCCGCCAAGAATGTCGCCAAGATCTTCAAATCCTGCGCCGCCAAAATCAAAATTGAATCCGCCAGGGAAACCGCCGCCGCCTGCAAACGGATTGCCGCCACCAGAACCATCGAACGCCGCAGAGCCAAATTGATCGTATTGTTTACGCTTTTGCTCGTCGCCAAGCACCTGATACGCCTCGTTGATCTCCTTGAACTTTGCCTCATTGCCCCCCTTTTTATCCGGGTGATGCTCGTGCGCAAGTTTACGAAAAGCACGCTTCACATCATCCTGCGAAGCGCTCTTTTCCACACCGAGAATTTTATAGAAATCTTTACCGGGCATAATCCATTATTGACGACGATCAGTCGTTTGTGCTATTCTTTTCTTAGATCACCACGAAAAGCGCCCTTCAAGGTTTCGTCCTTGCGGGGTTCTTTTCTTTTTACGCGCGTCTCAAGATCACTCACAAACGCAAGATGTTCCGACGGAATCTTTTTTAATAGTGCTGAATACTTCTTTTGGTTCGGCACCAACAATTTTGCGAGTTTCTCTTCTCGAATAAAATAATCAACAAGACAATAAAAATCTCCATCACCCGTGACAATAACTGCTCTATCGTAATTCGAATATTCAATCATTGCGTGCAAGACGAGATCCGCATCACAATTCCCCTTCATCGATCCATCTTTATATACAAGTGTCGGTTTAAAAACACAGATATATCCCATTTTTTGCAACGCTGTGTAGAGTGCTCTTCGCCGATCATCGTATCCAATAAATATGTACGCTCGATCTACAAAATACTTCTCTTTTAGATACACACGAAAGCGCTCAAAATCCAAAAACCATCCGAGTGCTCGAATACTCAAATGCAGATTCTGACTATCAATAAATGCGTAATTATTCTCGCGCTTTTGCATAGATCATCTAAATAGTATCGAGCCACGCAAATATAACAATCACCGACGCGGCACAATCGATCATGACCGTTATTCCTTCTTTGCCTCAACATCAATCACCTTCTGCCCCTTGCGCGCACGGCCAGTGAGGAGATTCATGAGCCAGTTGCGCACCGCGGGAAGTGAAATGACGTACAACACGCCTGCAAGAAATGTTTTCCAGGTTCCTGAACGGAACCGATTCCATCGCTCGCCCATATTTAGGAACAATCGGAACAATCGCCGCTGTCGCACGCACACGACGCACCCGATTCTGCGCTGCATGCGTGATTGTCGCATGTGTGACCGGTATGGTCGGAATCTGTTGCCGATGACGTAATATCATCTGGTCGCTTTTCATCAGGCTGTTTTCCGCGTGTAAAGATGAACGAGAGACGTTGAAGGATGTTCATAGTGGATGTGAATACGGTTAAGACGGTGAAGCGGTCAAGGCGGTCAATCGGGGTTACCCTCAGTGAAATCGGTGAAGGCGGTTATGTTGAAGCGCCATTC
>CAZVBP010000033.1:8047-10044 GCA_964625515.1 uncultured Gammaproteobacteria bacterium | reverse complement strand
ACCGTATCGCGGACGAGCTGGAACTGAATTTTACTTTCAGGATGTGCGGAACGAAATTCCTCGATAAAGGTTTGCTTATCCTCCATTGCTCCGGACTTATTCAATTCGAAAACACGAGCTTTTTCCGACTGTGCTGCTACAACATCCGCTTCCGTAATTGTACCCTCGCGCGACAGCTCGTCCATCGAGGCGATACCCTCTAGTCCCATATGCTTTCCCATGTCCATGTCGAATGTTGAAATACCAGGTCGGCTCATAACATCAGCCGGAAGATGTGCTGCAACATCGCGCATGAGCTCGGAAAGCGATTTCTGCTCAAATTTGCTGCCTGGCTCTTTTGCATGGATATGCATGTCATCAATATGACCGGCAGTTGCAATAGATACGCTCAATGCCCGACCTTCTTGGTCTCGAATCGTGTAAACTGGCTTTTCTGCATCTACCGCCTCGACAACTTCGCCATCGGCCTGCGTCACCTTCACTTCAAGAGCAGGTTTCCAAGGTTTCGTCTCGTCATATTTTGTCACCTCTACCGCACGGAATCCTTCAAAGGCAGGATCGATTTCGAGCTGAAACGCTGTGCGCTCACTCTCACGACTTGGCATGCTATCAACCGGCGGTCTCCGAGATCCTTCACTCATATGAGGTTAGATAAATATCGATACTCCATCGTAACAAATGGAGTATTGCGTATAGGATAATTATCCCCAATTTCAATAGTCCGGCACATATCAGCGCTTGAACGATCTCGTCTATTCCTATCATAAAAAAGAGCGCAGTCCGGGGTTTTCCACAGTGAAACCGGAGGGGTGGACAATTCCGTGTATGCTGATAGGGACGATTCTTTACTTTCTCACTATGTTGAGCAAAGGCATGTGCGTGGTGCATAAGGTTGCGGCGGTGCTTGTGTGGGTAGGTGCAATTAACTGGGGACTTGTGGGCTTCTTCAAGTGGAACCTTGTGAGCACACTCTTGGGCGGCATTTCCCCCATGCTTGAGAGCGTGGTGTACATGCTCGTCGGTCTTGCGGCAATTGCAATGCTCTTCGGCGCAAGCTGCAAGATGTGCAAGAAATAAATTAACGCAGATTTGGGAAGTGATGAACGCAGATTCGAAAAACGCGCATCCTGAGGGGTGCGCGTTTTAGTGTGTGATGGTGTAGGGCTGTGGAGTTGAGCGTTTATTCGAGGATGGAATCGGGAGCGTCGGATACGGCCGATGACGCAACAACGTTCAACACCCCTTCCATCCCCAGTTTCCGATGCGCACCCACATCGCAAAAATACGAATAGCTTCCGGGAATCGTTGGCGCGGTGAAGGTGATGATCGACCCGTTCGTGATGGTAGTGTTCATGCTCAGCTCGTCGATGATAAATGTGTGTTCGCCTTCGATATTTGTGAACGTGATCGTGATCGCTTGCCCAGGTGTTGCCACGATCGTGGCGGGATCGAAAAAGAAATTTCCTGCGGTCATGGTGAGCGAAAGTGGATCAGTGGACGGCACAACGGTGTCTTCGGCGATGATCGATGGCACACGATCAGCAACGGCCAAATCTGCAGCCGGCTCTGTTGATGTGGACACATCCGGCACAATCGGAGCACGTACCGCTGGCACTGATCGATCACCCGCGCAGCCAAAACCCACGCCAACCAGAATCACGATCGCAATCATCCACAGCGCAATCTTCATATTATCCACCGTGCAGTGAGAGCGAAAGCGTTCCTCCCCCGCCAGAAATGTACGCAACCCGATCGCGTGCCTTCAGGAGGCCGCGCTTCACAAGCATCGCGTGAGTTCGTGGGATAAACGCACCAATCTCTGTTGTTGTTACAAAAGGAACGACGCCGGCAAAAAGCATCACGCGGCGCGCAACATCGTCATCGGCGCATGCGAGCATGATGGGAATATGTGGACGATAGCGCGGCAACACAAACGCAACATCGGGAAGTGCAGCCGGCGCAACCACCACGTCGATAATGCCCTTGCTCGCCATCAC
>CAZVBP010000033.1:4540-7947 GCA_964625515.1 uncultured Gammaproteobacteria bacterium | reverse complement strand
GCAATAATGATCGGCTTTCCCGCGGCACGACATTTTTCAATCAAATCCTTCTGCACAATAGGCACCTCTTCCATGGGGATCTCAAGACCAAGATCACCTCTTCCCAGCATCACCCCATCAACCAATGCCAAAATTTCGTCAAAATGCTCCACGGCAAGCTTCGTTTCAATCTTCGCCATAACCCACGGCGCACGCACACCATGAAGCCGTGCCGCCGACGTCGCCGCTTTCCGCACCGCATCCACCACCTGCGGCTGTGTGACAAAAGAAATCACCACCCAGTCCACATGATGCGCAACGCCAAACAAAAGATCCGCACGATCTTTCTCTGTAAATGCCTCTGCAGAAACAACAGAATCGGGAAAATTCATTCCCTTGCGCGATTTCAATACGCCGCCATGATCTACCTTTGCATGAATCACCCTCCCTTTTACACTCGTCACCGTTACTTCTAAAAAGCCATCGTCTAAAAAGATTCGATGCCCCTTTTTTACATCGCGATGAAGCTGCGCGTACGACACAGGGATCGGACCATTCGTGTCGTACTCATGGATCGCGGAAGAAAAAGCAATAGATTGCCCCGGGTGAAGCGTGATGCCAGCGGCGGGAAGTGCACCAACGCGAATTTTCGATCCTTGCAAATCCTGGAGAACCGCAACCGTCTTCCCCACTTTTCGTGCCGACGATCGAATACTTTTCAACAGCTTTTCATGCTCCGCGTGTGTCCCATGCGAAAAATTAAGCCGCGCCACGTCCATTCCTGCGCGCAACATTTTGGAGAGCATTAAAGGCGACGACGATGCCGGTCCAATGGTGCACACAATCCGTGTTCTCCGTGACATAGTGCATGAATTGTATCATGCCCGCGCCAATTTTGAGAGCGCTATTCCTTTCGCGAAAGATCTTTCAGCTCTTTTTCAAATGTTTGCAAATCGTCAAACGATCGATACACAGAAGCGAACCGGATGTATGCGACCTTATCGAAGCCCTTCAGCTGCGTCATCACAATTTCCCCCACTTGCGCGCTCGTAATCTCTCCCCCGCGAACCTTTTGGATCTCGCGCTCAATGTTGTGGACGAGTCCGTGAAACTGAATCTGCGTATACGGGCGTTTTTCAAGAGACTTCTTTAATCCCGACGCCAGCTTTTCGCGAGAGTATGGCTCACGACGGCCATTACGCTTCACGACAGCACAATCAAGCAATTCCATTTCCTCTGCAGTAGAAAAACGAAACGCACAACGTGTGCGCTCGCATTCTCGCCGTCGCCGGACCGACATCCCATCCTGCGAAAGCCGGGAATCGATCACGCGTGTGGATTTGTGGTCGCAAATGGGGCAGCGCATGTGTGGGAATCAGGACGAGTAATCGGTGAAAGCGGTCAATCAGGATTACCTTCGGTGAAGGCGGTAATTGTGACGATGGTCAAAGCGGTGAAAACGGCCAAGGCGGTGAATCGATTGACGAGATTCTCGACCCTGAACGTAGGTGAAGGGTCTCTGCCAGGCGGATCAGACAGGGGGTAAACTCATTCGAGATCCTTCCTGCCTGCCGGCAGGCATGGCGCATGCGCTCAGGATCCGGCTTCACAATAACCGCCTTCACCGTTTTCACCGAGGGTAACCCCCGATTCACCGTCTACACCCTTTCACTACATCATCTTCCTCCGAATAAACGCAGGGATGCCGTAATCATCGTTGTCGTTCTTTGCCGCTGGTGCAGGTGGAGGGGATGGGATGCGATTTGGTTCTGCTGGTGCAGACTGACGGAAACGAGAGTCTTGAGGAGCTGGGGTATCGAAAGACTGCTCTGGCATCGATGCGACCGATGGAGCTGATGACGAATTCGGCAACAACTCTCCGCGCGGCTCAATCTCCGTCATGCGCGGTGCGGGAGGTGCAGAAGGCACTTTGCGCGTTTCAAAGGGCGCCTCGTACACGCCGCCCATACGCGTGGTTCCACGGAAATCGTCACGACGTGCTGCGGGCGTTGGGCTCCATGTTGATCGTGGCGCAACTTCCACATCGCCCGCCAAGTTTGGCGCTCGGCGCGCCTCCCTGCTATCGAATCCCGTTGCAACAACGGTAATACGCACCTCGTCGCCCATTGATTCGTCGATGTTCGCGCCAAAGATCACGCGCGCATCATCATCGGCCGATCCGGTGATCACCTTCGCGGCCTCCGCAACTTCGTACATCGCCAAGTCTGGGCCACCGGTGACGGTAAACAGGATTCCCTTTGCGCCATCAATCGAAATCTCAAGAAGAGGGCTCGCAATTGCTTGCTTTGCCGCTTCCACTGCTCTGTTCTCCCCAGAAGCCTTTCCAATGCCCATCAGCGCCGACCCGGCGTTTGCCATGATCGCCTTCACGTCCGCAAAGTCCACGTTGATAAGGCCAGGCAACGTGATGATCTCCGCGATACCCTGCACACCCTGACGAAGAATGTCGTCGACGATTTTAAATGCATCCAAGAGCGACGTCTTTTTGTCGATAATTTGTAAAACACGATCGTTTGGAATGGTAATGATGGTATCCACGTGCTGCGAGAGTTCGTGATACGCATCTTCCGCGATTCGCTTGCGCTGTGCACCCTCGAACGAAAATGGTTTCGTCACCACGGCAACGGTAAGTGCGCCAGACTCGCGCGCAATCTTGGCCACCTCGGGCGACACTCCGCTCCCAGTTCCTCCACCAAG
Source organism: uncultured Gammaproteobacteria bacterium (assembly GCA_964625515.1). Taxonomy (GTDB): domain Bacteria; phylum Patescibacteriota; class Patescibacteriia; order UBA9934; family UBA9934; genus CAIKHN01. The sequence goes on along the minus strand of CAZVBP010000033.1, from coordinate 5,250 downwards.
CCCGCACGTGAGGAACACCATGTCGGCACTCCCAATTGCGTTGCGAATATCGTTCGCATTCTCCTCAGCAGCTCTTCGACCAATTTCTGGGTTCATGCCCGCACCCAAACCACGTGTGACCGTTTTTCCAATCGGGACCTTGATCGGTGCCGGATTCGTATGCAACGCCTGCGCATCAGTATTAATAGCGATAAAATCAATACCACGGAGTTTCATCGCGATCATGCGTGCAATGGCCGATCCACCGCCGCCGCCAACACCAATCACTTTGATTTTGGCACACGTTTCAATTTCGGGCTTGATTTCCGCCATAGCCGGGCAACGAGGTGATTCAGTGAGGACAGGGATGAACACCAAAAGGGTTCAAAACATCTCAAAACCGAACACGAGACGTCCTCACCGTATAGTATACCGTGATTTGGGGTCAATGCTCTATGGGGATGGATTCCCATGATTCCCCTCCTCAGCTCCAGCCTCATACTCTGCAGAATTTCCCTCAAAAAACTGAACGCGAAACTGCGCACGTCCATTCTGATCAAAAGAGACCTCAATATCACGAATATTTGTTGGCACTTTGGGCGCAATCACCCTCAATCCAAGCACCGCAGAAAGCTGCTGTCCAATCCCGTATGCGACACCAGTAGAACATGACCGTAATATCAACGTTGATCGAGGTTCAAAATATGTACCACCCAGACGAGCAGCGCCCT
>CAZVBP010000033.1:0-4440 GCA_964625515.1 uncultured Gammaproteobacteria bacterium | reverse complement strand
TCCCACGTTTCAATCAACGAACGGTCAAGAAACGTTAGTCCTCGACTGTGAAAATAGGATAATACGCGATCGCGAATATCCTGCTCGGAACAATATAGAAGATACGCGTAGATCAATGGCATCCGCTCCCCTTCCCCGTTATCGAGAAAATCGAGCACCTTTTCCGCAGCATACTGTCGCTGTTCACCGTGCCATGCACAGACCATCGCTTTTGTAGCATCCGCAAAGTGTGCGAAATTGTAAAATGATGACTCTGGGCCAACAGATAAAAAGACCCGATCGAAAAAGGACGCCCCCTCATCACCCTCTTGAAACATCTCCGCATATGCCTCAAAGAAGCTCACGGCATCACGGCGAAGCAAATGGTTTGTGTCATGTTGTCCCAATGGAACACGAAGGAAAAAATCGGGGTGCTCCATGACCGTTTTTGCAAGCGGCAAATAGTGAAAAACCGTTCTCTGACTCATTGCGGCAAGTGTCAGGACATTCACGGCTTCAGAAAATTTCTGTTCTTCTTCCGGTGTGGCGCGATCGACCTCAGAAAGCCTCTCATAGGCATCGATACGCGTTTGGACATGATGCTTATTTTTCACGATCAACTGTTCTGCACTCCATACTGCACATTTTTTTTCATACAAAAATTTCGACTCAACCGCACGTTCTTCCAATTGCTTTCCTGCAATCAAGCTGCTCAAAAGATCCGTCCTCTGTTCCCCACCAAAAAACTTCGTCCCACTTTCAAGAAACAGATCATCCATGATTCCCGGCAAATCTCGTGCCAATGCAGGCGCTTGTTGCATGATATGAATCTGGTAAATCACCTCACGGGCAGCGTCGATACCCTTATTCCTTGAATATTCGGCGAAAAGGGCTCGATCCGGAACGGCCTGGAAAAGAAAATCTTCTTGCGCGCGTTCGTGCAATAATCGCTCATCCTTTTCTTTGGCTGCCCGCTGTCCGGCATGGCACATTCTGCCAAGAAGTGAACGTCGCTCAGTAGACAGCAAAACGGCAAAATGCTCAGGGTTGCTCAAAGAAGCTATAAGTTCCTGCGCAACTTCTTCCGACATCTCACTGTTCACAACCATCTCCGAAATGAGCGCGGGAACATCCACGGAATCCGGCTGAAACGAATTTACATGACCCAATACTGCCCAACGATATCCTTCATGAATCATGCGCTGAGCTACTCCTGCCGATAAATCACGTAAATGTGGTAGGTTCAAAATCAGAAACCGTTGGGAACGCACATCTTCAAGCATGCGCTCAGCGAACCGATCCTGGACTGAATACTGCTCCAATCGCAATGCGATGTGCTGTATCACGATATGTTTAAAAGAATCGTCTGTCGGTGGTACCGCATGCAAAAGCGCAACGGCATCAACATCGGAAAATTCATCGATACGATCCCACATCAAATCACGAAGAATATCCTTCCCGAACCGCATGATCAGCACCGGAATATCTGCGTCGCGATATCCTCGCGCTTTGATCGCCGCAATGCATGTTTCTAGTGGAGCACGCGCGGTAAACGTTTTCCGAAAATACACCACATCATCCTGATCCAACAAACAAAACTCCCGGAAGTCAGGCGCCTTTTCTTTGGGTTCTTCGGGATGATGACGTTCGCGCGGTTCGGGCATAGGGAGCCGAAAGAATCTTACCCTATGGCACGAGGGACTTCATCCACTTGCGGAGCTGGTCCGCTACTTTATCCACACTTTTAAATTTCAAAAGGGAGTTGAGCGAGAATTTCCCTTTGCCCACGCCGCGGATTGCGTTTCCCCATACTGCTAAACCGATTGCGGTGGCGTACGCAGGGTCGTGCACCTCGTCGATCACGCTCGAGACGCTTGTTGGGACACCAAGTGAGCACGGCAGGCGAAGAATGCGCTTTGCAACGTCAATAACGCCCTCAAGCTTCACTGCACCGCCCGCGAGCACGGCGCCCACCGGGAGCATTCCAGAACGGTCGATCTTGCGCAGCTCGTTATCTGCCGCTTCAAAAATCTCCTCAAGTCGCGCCTCGATAATCTCAGCAATAAAACGTGTTTTCACCATCTCATCCCCCTCCACTCCAAAATCCGCAAGCGCAAACTGCGCCTTGCGATCCACATGATCCGGAATGGCATGCCCGTATTCGAGCTTCACGCGCTCGGCGATCTCGATGGATGTGCGCAGCCCGATCGCGATATCGTTCGTGATGTGATCGCCGCCAAATGGGAGCACCGCAGTGTGAAGCAAATCCCCTTCTTCAAAAACAGCCAGCGTTGTGGAAGACGCGCCGATGTTGAGCACACACACGCCAAGCTCTTTTTGCCGCTGCGTGAGCACTGCTTCTGCAGTGGCAAGCGGGGTGTACACCAAGTCGTCGATATCAAGACCCGTGCGATACACGCTCTTCGTGAGATTCTTGATATGCGATGCAAGTGCTTCGATGATGACGGCGTCCACCTCAAGCCGAATACCGTTCATGCCTACCGGGTCTTTCACACCACGCTGACCGTCCACCGTAAAACTCTTTGGAATAACGTGCAGAATGTCGTAATTTGTGGGTGTTGCAACGGATCGCGCCGCCTCCATAGCACGCTCAACGTCTTCTTCTTTAATTTCCGCATCTGTGCGAGAAACGCCAATCACCCCCCTGCTCTCCTGCACCATGATGCTCTGCCCGGCAATACCAACCCATGCGCTATTAATTGCTACACCCGTCATGCGCTCCGCTTTCTCAAGCGCCTTCGAGATGGACGACACAGCGTCCTCAAGACTGGAAATCGCCCCACGATGCACGCCAAACGACGGCGATGCCACGGCGCCAATAATGTGAAGGCGGGGTTTTCCGTCTTCACCAGGAATAAGCTGGGCCACGGCAACGCGAATCGTTGAAGAGCCAATATCTAAACCGGTAAGGATGTCGTCAGCCATAGCGCAATTCTTACGAAATCATACCACGATTGCACTCCAGAGTTTCTGGAGGGTTGGCGCCATATGCGGCCAAAAGATCAAAAACCCAATCATTGCAGCGGCAATTGCTGTGAGGAGCACCGCCGCGGCCATCATATCTTTGATTTCCTTCACCATTGGGCTCACGCGTGGGGCAACGGCATCGGCAAACCGTTCAAAAATGCTATTCACAATCTCGAGCACAAGCACCATCACCACCATAAACGTGAGGGCAACGCGCTCCCAAATCTGCAAGCTCGGCATGGCAATCATGAGCCCAAACACCACGGCCGCAGCAAGCATTTGCAAACGAAAGCTCTGCTCTTCTTCGGCAATGCGCACAATCCCATCAATGGCGTGCCACACACTTTTCCACAACCGGCGTAATGACATCATAAAATTTGCGCAACAAGTGCATCTTGAAGAGGAAACATCACCGCGGCATCGTCCGCAACCTCATGATCATACCCAAGCACATGGAGCATGCCGTGCACAAGAAGATCGGTGAGTTCGAGTTCGATATCCCCTGCTTCTGCTTGGCGTTCTGCTTGGGGAAACGAAATAATCACATCACCGAGCGATCCCGTCTGTTCTGCGAATGCCGACGCAAACGAAAGCACGTCCGTCACCGCATCCTTTAGACGATAAAGACGATTGAGCCGACGAATCTCTTCATCATCCACAAATGAAACCCCGATCGTTCCCTGCACGTTGGGAAAACGATCTGCAAAAGCGGCACACACGGTGCCGATGTAGTCCGAAGTCCATCGATGGGACTCCGGCACGCACTCGTCGGATACATCAAGGGTGATCATGGTGCAATATGAAAGCTATTCACCATCATGGCGAACGTTTGTAAGTACGAAATTTCCTCAGAATCATTAAGCGCGTATGTAAGGACGTACACCGTATCGTCAAGGTCAAGGTACGCAACTAAATCATCTTTGCTCCGAAGCGTGTAATACCCAAGCACAGTGTACGACGACTTCAAACTTGCAATGTCGACATTCTCCACATTTGCAAGGATCCAATCTTCAACGGTCAGATCCGTCGCCTTCGCGCTCCACGAGAGAGTGACCGTGGCAAGGTTTGGCGTCTTCATCGTCACCAATTGCCCGGCCGCATCCACCGTGGCACGCCAACTGGTGGGATAATACACCGTAAATGGCAACGTTGCATCGGAAAAGACCTTCACTGCACCCGTATCGAGCAGGGTTGACGGTGCAAGGCCGTTTGGATCGTATCGATGAAAAACCTCGTTCCCATCGAGGAACGTATCTTTATCAGAGTCTGGATTGCGCGCATCGGTACCGTACATGCGCTCTTCAATATCGGTGAGCCCATCGCTATCGGTATCTTTTGATGGAACCGGCTCTTCGGGCTTTGCAACAACCGGGGGCTTCTCCACAGGGTCTGGCGTGGGCAACGTGACGACTGGAGGGATCACTGGTGTTGTTTGCTGCGGCTGCGCCTTGCCCAAGAACACATACGCACTCG
>CAZVBP010000032.1:0-10047 GCA_964625515.1 uncultured Gammaproteobacteria bacterium | reverse complement strand
TGCGGAGACCCTACAAACCACGGCTCCATTTGCAATTCCGAGACAATAACATCATCCGCAAATACATCAGCGATCAACGCATGAAGCCGATAATATGCGGGACGATGCGGAAAGGAGAACGGACCGAGTGCACGATTGTATGCAAACCGATACATACTCACGCCAACCACATCTGCAGCGCTCGCCACATCGAGCCACGATTCCTGCTCGCCACTCACCGTGAGCATAATAGGATGCGCGGGGTCGATACTCCGCACGAGCGCGATCTCCTGCTGAAACAGCGCAAGCGATGGTGACGGACATTCTCCGTACGGGAACAGCGTTTCGTTCTCTACCTGCCATCGGACGAGTGCGGGATGATCTTTGTATCGCTCAACAACAGCTGCGACATATCGCAGCACATCGTCATCGAACGTTGATGATGATGCATCGTAAAACGACGGAACAAAACACTCGGGCCAGCGTGGCACACGCATGCCCACCACAAGCGTCACGGGAACGTTTGCGTGTGCAGCGATCGTCATCAATGCATCAGCATCCGTGAAATCCCACTCACTCGGCGCGCGTTCAATATCGTTCCAATACAACGGGATGCGCACATGATCGATCGGGATCTCTTCCACAACCGCGGAGAAAACATCGGTGGGAACGAGATTCAAATCCTGGGCAAACCGTGATGAAAATGTAACGCCAATCGTTTCCGCACCGTTCGTCGTGCTCCGCAAATATCCCAAAACAAGGGCGCAACCCGCCGTCATCAAACACACGCCGAGAATGACCGCGAGCTCACGAACACCACGCGCACGATACACATTCCTCCTTTTCATGTGTTATATCTCTTCTTTCTTCTCTCGCACGAAGGCAAGCCAGCTCTCCACAAATTCAATCGCAACTTTGAGCGGCGCTTCAATAATGAAATCAAAGAAGTAAATGAACACGTTAATCTTCGCCACACGCACGGAAAGCCACGATCCTGCACGCACAATGGGCAACATGAGAATATCAAACGCTGTGCCCACAAATCCGCTCCGCGCATCCGACGCCACCACATCGCGAACCGAGGACCGAATACGAATACCAAAGAACGTCACGAGCGAAAGGAAGAAGAGGAATAACGCAATCGACAACCCGTGAAATCCAAACTGATGGAGCACCGTTCCAATTGCGCTATACACCGCCACAAAAAGCACGCCGTACAGTCCGCTAAAAATCGTCGACCACGTGCCGCGCGTTTCGCGCTTCACCCGCACCGTGAGCAGCGGATGCGATGCGCCCACGGCAATTGCGCGCACTGCGGCCACGTAATCAACCGCGTTCTTTTTGTCCGGGATAGAAACCGTAAGGCCAATGAATGCAAGGAAAACGGGATGGAAGGTGATGTTCACGAGAAGCGGATACCACGACGCATCTTTTGCAATAAGGAGGTCGTACGGAACCTCGATCACCAATGCGAGCAACATTTTTGTAATGAACAAGAACGCCACAGCACGCACCACTGTTCTCCGCAGGCGCACTTTAAAATCCGTCGTGCGATGGTGGAGCGCTTCCTTCACGGCGCTGTCGAGCGCGTCGGGGCTCGTGAGGAGCGGCGCGGTGTCTTTCGCATGCGCAAATGCATCGCGCAGTGCGCGGAAAATCCCCGCCTTACGACGAAGCAATCGTCCAAGGCGATTCGTGAGCGGATGAAAGATCTCACCCTCGATCGTTTCAATCACGCGCACAATATTTGCCGACAACTCATCGGTAAGCACTTGCGTTGCTTGTACTCCCGCCCAAGATGGGTAGTACAACGTGAGTAATCGATACCGTAATGTTGCGGGATTGCTCTTCAGGAGCGTGCGATGGATTGCGGTATATAATCGCAAATCTTTCGTTTCATCGTTCAATGCAAACTTCGGGTCCCAATCAATGCGCGCGCGCATCTCCTCATACATGAAGCTTGCCAAACCTTCGTCGTGCACTGGCGGCGCGAGCGTGTATTCCACCTCCGTCGCCACCACATCAAGGAGCCAATTTGTGTATTGCTCACGATGTGCGCGCACCTCAGCAACCGCGGCAAACAGCGGCTCATATTTTGCCAAAATAACTCCAATCGTGGCGCCAAGCGACAAGGGAATGGACTTATTCGGCAAATACTTTGCCCAGACCAATTCCTTCAACAAATCATTCGCCATCTTTTCTGGCGTCTCCCCTCCACCACGGTATCGACTCAAAATTCGTTCAATCGCATTCCTGCGCAATAAATGCTCTTCTTGATAATCAAGGGTGTTGCGCACTTTTTCATACAGCGCTGCTGCCGTACTTGCCGGAACGCTTACTTCGATGGTTTCTTCACCATTTTCCGCATGCGCGACCGATTCATGATGCGCCATGGTGGATGCGAGCTTTGCTAATCGTTCGTACATACAATTGTCTAGAAAAGATGACGGGCCGGCGCACGAGAAACAATGTGGAATGCTTCTTTTGCAGAATCGACGACCACAAAAAGCTGTAAATCGCTTTTATCAATTGCGTCCTGCGTACCGTACACGTTCGCCTCAAGCCACGCAATCATGGGTGCCCAATGATCTTTTCCTACCAACACAATGGGCATATGCGCCGATTTGCCTGTTTGGACCAACGTGATGATCTCAAAAAGCTCATCGAGCGTGCCAAAACCGCCAGGGAAAAATACATACGCCTGCGCAGCAGCGGCGAGCATTACTTTTCGGGTGAAGAAATAGTGAAAGCCTCGGGAGATGGTGGTGTACTTATTCAAATGTTGCTCGTGCGGCAGCTCAATATTAAAGCCAACCGACGGTGCACCCACCTCAAACGCCCCTTTATTCGCCGCTTCCATAATGCCCGGACCTCCGCCCGTCACGACCGTGAATCCCTTCTGCCCCAGCATCTTTCCAAGCGCATGTGCTTCCTTATACCAATGGCTGCTCGCCGCCGCGCGCGACGATCCAAAAATGCTCACCTCATTCTTTGTATGCCCGAGCACCTGGAACCCTTCCACAAACTCGGACATGATCCGAAAAATCCGCCAAGTGACGTCTGCCATTTGTGGCACCGTACCCGTTTGCTCGCATAATGCGCGCTCTTCCTCGTTCAAAGGAATTCTGCACGTTCCCGGAGCGGCAGATGTCGACGTTTTCTTCCCGCGCAAAAATGCCATAGTTAGCACCATTGTACCACGCGCCGCGCTTCTGCTATGCTCTTTACGGTCATTCCCTGACCATCCCATCGAGCACTCGATGGCCACCTTCCGGAGTAGATCATGAGTTCTCCTCTTCCCGCCAATCACCAGTTTGCTGAACTTCTCGAGCTCCTCCTGCTCAGCCCAGCCGCAAAGGAGCCGGACGTGATGGACCTCTGCGATGTGGCAGAGCGGCTCGGAATCTCTCGCGTGTGTGTCAACTCGATCTGGATTGATGCGTTGCGACAGCGCCTCGAGGGTACCAAGATCACCCCCGTCGTCACGGTGGGCTACCCGCTGGGAGCGATGATGCAGCAAGCCGTAGCGTACGAGGCAGAATGCGCTTTCCAGCAGGGCGCACAGGCGATCACCATGGTGATGCCACAAGGCCTCGCAAACGCAGGGAAATGGGCTGCGGTACAAGACTACATCAAAGCAGTCACCCGTGTGACCCCCGGAGTGCCACTGACGGTCATCATCGATCCGACGTCGCTCCACACCGATGTTCAGATCCACAAAGCGTGTCGATGTGTTTGGTGGACAGGCGCAACGTGCGTTGCAGCCTTCGCTCGTCACGATACCGGTGGTGCAGACATGAGCCACCTCAAGTCCATGAATCGCCACCTCGGGAGCAGGAACATGGACCTGATGGCAATCGGCGCGGTGACTCCGCAGAACGTCGATACCCTGCTCGCGACTGGTGTCACCCGGATCGGGACCCACGCGACCATGGCCGCAGAGCTCCTCGCTCACAAGGGCAGCCCCGCGACCCGCTACGGCATGGGCTACTGACCGGTATAAATCGGGGGAAGCGATCCCCTCACCTGCAAAAGACGCCGCCAACGCAAAGGCCCGGGCTTGAAGAAAGCCCGGGCCGAACTGTTTCTTGATGATTTTCTTCCAATTACTTCTGAAGGGCGAAGCGGAGGTCGACGATGAGACCTGAGGTGACAAGCTTGGCAACATCGGAGCGCGAATGGGAGCGGAACTCAGGCCAGTCGGTCATGACGACGAGGGCGTCCGCAGTGGTGAGGGCATCGAGGGCGGTGGGAGCAAGGATGACGGAGGGGAAACGATTCGTGATTGCGGCGCGGACCATTGGGTCGTACGCAACAACGGTCGCGCCCGCCTCGATGCACTGCGCGATGAGTGCAAATGCTGGCGCGTCACGCACGTCGTCGGTCCCTGCCTTAAATGCCACACCCCACACCGCGATGCGCTTGCCGTGAAGATCGCCGAATTTTTCGATAAGTGTGTTGAACGATTGTTGTTGGCGGGCGTTGTTCACCGCGGTGACTGCAGTGAGAATCTGAAGCGGAACGCCAACTTGTTCGCCAAGATGCATGAGCGCGCGCACATCTTTGGGAAAACAACTCCCCCCGTATCCCGGGCCGGGCTGCAAATTCTTTGGCCCAATGCGATCATCGAGCCCCATGCCATGCGCCACCGTTTGAACATCGGCGCCAATCACGTCGCACAAATTTGCCATCTCGTTAATGAAACTTATTTTCGTTGCCAAAAAACTGTTACTCGCATACTTCACCATTTCTGCGGTGACGGAATTCGTCGCAACCATTGGAGCATCGATGCCATCATAGAGCTCGCGCATCGTGTCGAGAGTCTCTTCATCGTCTGCGCCAATGATGATGCGCGATGGGCGAAGTGCGTCGTGCAGCGCACTTCCTTCGCGGAGAAACTCCGGATTCGCCGCAACACGCAAGCCAGCAATCGCCTCCTGCACCGCGCGCGACGTTCCCGGCGGCACCGTGGATTTGAGTACAAAGATTGCGCGTGGATTTGTGACGAAGCACGACTGCGCCGCGGCATACACTGCGGAAAGATCTGCAGAGCCATCGGGTGCGCTTGGTGTCCCCACACAACAAAACGCCACATCGCATGCGCATGCCTGCGCAACATCGGTGGTGAAAACGATCGGTGGCTGCGCCGCACGAAACACGTCGATCATGCCCTCTTCAAAAAATGGCATTTCCCCCTTGTTCAGCAACGCAATGCGCTCCGCGTTCACATCAGCACAGATCACGGCAATGCCACGCGCCGCAAAGCTCGCCGCAGTGGCAAGTCCAACGTATCCCGCGCCAAGAATGCCGATCGTCATACATTATTCAAAAACTCCTTGCGCCACAATTGATCCGGAGGGCGCGCTGTTTCCGTCGTTTGGTTCAAACATGATCACCACGGTGGGATACAGCATTGCGTCCACGAGCGAAAACTCTTTCGACCATGTTCCATCCGCTCGCGGGGCAAGTGTGCCCACGCTCTTCACATCCGCCAAGCCATCTTTGACCATCCATACTTCGTACGCTCCCCCATCGGGCGCAATCGCGGGCAGCGATACGATCATGCGATAGTCTGGCGCCTCAAGCGTGCCGTTCCGATAGACAATCCCCGCATTCCCGCCATCGGCACGAATCATCGAGGCAGACGCCGCAACATCGGCGGGCGATCCTGCTGCGGCGAGTGCTGCATCGAGATTCAGCGCTGTTGCATCGCTCCCCTTTTCGTTTCGCGATTCTGTTTGCCCACGAAACCACACAATCAAGCCATACACCATCGCGGCGCCCACGAGCACTGCGAGTACCACCAAAATCGCACCACTCACCGGGCGCTTTCCACGAGCACGATGATGATAGCTCTGTTGCCTCATAGCGATTCGATTGCGCGCGCGATTGCATCTGCCGGATTCACGTCAACGATCTTTGGAATGATGTTTTCTGCGGTGGGGTTTGGAACAAGCCCTGCAAGCGCCGTTGCTGCCGCGAGCTTCATTCCGCTCGTCAACGTGCTTGCGCGACGATTGAGCAACCCGCGGAACAGCCCTGGATACACAAGCACGTTGTTGATCTGATTCGGATAATCCGAGCGGCCGGTCGCGACCACCGCGGCACCAGCTGCCTTGGCATCGTCAACACTGATTTCTGGCACAGGGTTTGCGAGCGCGAAGATAATCGGATCCTTCGCCATGCTGCGCACCATTTCTTGCGTCACTAAATTTGGCTTGCTCACTCCAATAAATACATCGGCGCCCTGCATTGCTTCGATGAGACCGCCAGCGCGACCGGACCGATTCGTCAACGGCAACAGCAACGCTTTCTCTCCGGAAAGATCGGTACGGTGCGGACCGATGATCCCTTTCGAGTCGAGAAGGATCACATCCGCAACGCCGAGGTCGATGAGCAAGCGCGTGATCGCAATCCCTGCAGCGCCCGCGCCGTTCACCACCACGGTCATCGACGCACGATCACGGCCAACCACCTTTGCCGCATTCATCAATCCCGCAATCGTCACAATCGCCGTTGCGTGCTGATCGTCGTGCATCACGGGAATGTCGAGGAGCTCGGTAAGCCTGCGCTCAATCTCGAAACACGCCGGCGCCGCAATATCCTCAAGATGAATTCCGCCAAACGTGGGCGCAATCATGCGCACGGCTTCGATCACTGCTTCCGGATCTTGGCTCGCGAGCACAATCGGCACTCCATCGATGTTTGCGTATTTTTTATACATCACGCTCTTCCCTTCCATCACCGGCAATCCCGCCATTGCGCCGATGTTTCCAAGGCCAAGCACCGCAGAACCATCGGAGACAACAGCAACCGCGCGCCCCTTCATGGTGAGCGCATACGCTTCAGACGGATCTGCCGCAATTGCCAAACACGGCGCAGCAACACCTGGCGTGTACGCAGTAGAAAGATCGTCGATCGTTTCCAGCGGCAACAGTCCGCGCGTGGACCATTGCCCCTGTGTTTTGCGCAGCGCATCAGTGGATCGAGCGCCGTAATCGTGAGAGGTCATATTGTTTGAAGTTAATGGGATTGTGATGATGGTGAAGATTTCCCACCACCCCTAGCCCCTCCTCTGGGAGGAGGGGAAACGCATCGGACACCTACGCCCGCTCGAGAAACTCGACCCTGAACGTAGGTGAAGGGTCTCTGCCAGTCGGATTGGATACCGGTAGGCTCGCTCGAGATCCTTCGCCTGCGCTCAGGATCTGTTTCACAATCACCGATTTCACCGAGGGTAATCCCGATACACCGTTTTCACCGTCTTGACCACCTTCACCGTCATCACATTCACCCCTTACTCAATCAACTCGTCAATGTTTCGTAAAAACGACAGTGGTGGACTCTTTTTTACCATTTTTTCCCCATACTCGTCGAGGTCGATGGTGGGCTCATCGTTCGAATTCCATACGGTTGATGATGGGCCGTTGTTGTATCCACGGTAGCGTGACGACGACGGCTCCGCCCACTGCGGCAACGCCCTGCGAATACGAATCGTTTCCGTCATCCCGCCAGGAATCTCTTCCAAGAAGCACGACGGCGAACGGACTTCGACCGATTCGAATCCCGTCGTTAAAGGATACGTGAAAAAGAGTTTCAACCGCGCGCGCGTGGCGGCCACGTAAAACAATCGTCGCTCTTCTTCTAATCCATTGCGCTCCCCCATGCTCCGCTCGCTTGGGAACATCCCTTCTGCGCAGTGCAACACAAACACCACATCCCACTCCAATCCTTTTGCTTGATGAATCGTGGAAAGGATCAGTTTCTCATCGGTGCTCCGATGCTGCTGATCAGCGGACGGATCCTCAAGCCGCGCACCAAAGTCTCCCGCAAGCGTGAGCGCATCAAGAAAATCCCCAAGCTCCCGATACTGCTCTGCGAACAACGCGAGCTGTTCAAGATCGTCGAGCCGATCGCGCGCGTTCGGGTATTCCGCCTCAAGATACGATCGATAGGATTCGCTCGCCGCAAACACGCGCACCGCTTCGCACGGGAGTGGCGCGCCAAGCATCGCGCGCAACACGATTGCGGTTTGACGAAAGCCTTCCTGTGCACGCGCGGGAAGCTTTTGTGGCGCGTCGATCGCTTCGTGCGTCGTCGCAAATGTTGCACAGTGCTCCGCAATCTTTTGCGCAGTGGTTGCGCCAATTCCCGGCTGAAGTTGCAGCGCACGAAACCATCCCACCACATCGCTCGTATTTCGCAGCAACCGCAAATGCGCCACCGCATCTTTCACGTGCGCACGCTCAAAGAATTTCATCCCACCGCGATACTCATACGGAATTCCGCGCTTCATGAGCTCAAACTCGAGCGCTTGCGAGTGATATGCAGCGCGAAACAGCACCGCGATATTCTCGTGCGCAAATCCCTCATCCATGAGCGCAAGAATCTGCTCCACAATGTATTGCGCTTCCTCGCGCGAATCGTTTGCCGGCGCGATGGTCGGCTTGTCGCCAGACGCACATGCAGAACGCAGCTCTTTGGAAAATTGTTCCTCGTTATTCGCAATCACCGCGTTCGCAACGTTCAAAATCTCCGGAGTCGACCGATAATTCGTCACCAAGCGATAGGTGATGGCGTCGGGATAGCGCGTGGGGAAATCTAAAATGTTCCTGATTTCTGCTGCGCGAAACGAGTAGATACTTTGCGCGTCGTCCCCCACCACGAGCACATTGCGATGCGTGGCAGCGAGCAAATCGACGATATCGGACTGAATGCAGTTCGTGTCTTGAAACTCGTCCACCAACACAAATTGAAACCGACGTGAGAGTTGCTCGCGGACCGATTCGTTCTCGCGTAACAGAATAAGGAGCTGCAGGAGCAGATCGTCAAAATCCATGCTGCGCGCCGTGCGCTTTGCGGCCGCATACCGCTCCGCCACCATCTGCAGCTCCGGAAAAATGTGCACAAAATGCGGCGCACGCGCTTCCACCACCTGCCGAAATGGCACACGCGCATTTGCGCTGTACGACCACAACCCGCGCAGCACATTCACGCTTGGAAATCGCTTACCTTTCGTATCGATGCGCAATTCTTTCATGCACATCTTCATCATGTCGCCGGCGTCTTCCTCGTCCAAAATTGAAAAATCGCTCCCAAACCCGGTATACGATCCGTACATGCGCAACATTCTGTTTGCAATGGAGTGAAACGTGCCGCTCCACAGCCCGTGCGGATACGTGCGGAGCAATCCCTCCACACGCGCCATCATTTCTTTCGCTGCCTTATTCGTAAACGTCAAAAGCAACATCTGCTCCGCGGCAATGCCGTGCTCCAACAGCCACGCCACGCGATACGTAATCGTTCTGGTCTTCCCGCTTCCCGCGCCCGCGAGCACCAAGGCCGGCCCACCGGGCGACGTCACTACGGCATACTGCTCCTCGTTCAGCTCGTGCACGTAATCAATGTGCAAATTTGGCGACGGTTGCGCATCCGACAAGAGAAATTCTTTCATACGGACGATGGTCCAACGGCAACGCGCAACGATATCAATTGTTCAGAGTGCGCATCATGCATAGCGCAAAACAGTGTACCGAAATACGCTCATTTCGCCGAATGGGATGTGCACAGGAACTGTTCCTTTTGCGCCTTTGTCCATTGCTTCATTGCGGCTTCCCGCTGCTTTGCCTCCCGCGCATCGGCAACCTCCCCGCTCCACACCACAACCACCGGCCCTCGCCCGCGCGTGTATTTCGCTCCCGTTCCCGCATTGTGCTTTGCAACTCTCGCCGCCAGATTGACCGTGATCCCCGTGTACAACGAATCATCCGCGCAGCGAAGCATGTACACCGTCCAGGTGGGCACACTTACGCCGCGACAAGGTCGTAGCGCGTAATCTCCCTCTCGATACGCTTGCCTGATGATTTCTGCTCGAGAAGAAGGTCGTGACGAGACTGAAGATTGAGCCAAAACTCCGCCGATGTTCCAAAGAATGCAGCAAGTCGCAATGCGGTGTCGGCAGAAATCGAACGGTCGCCATGAACAATCTCGTTGATTCGTCGCGCAGGAACATTGATCTCTTTTGCAAGACGATATTCCGTGATTGCAAGCGGCTTCAAAAACTCTTCG
>CAZVBP010000031.1:0-10329 GCA_964625515.1 uncultured Gammaproteobacteria bacterium | reverse complement strand
ATTTTCGAGCGAATGCCCGTCGGTTTTCGCAACAGATGTTCCGAAGACCGATGGACCCCCGTCGTGCTGTGAAGCTGCGACGGGGAGGGACGTGTGAGGGCGAGGGGCGGAGGGCGGAGGGCGTCAGCGGATGAACTTGAGGCCGTCACCCACTCGGGTCATGTCTTCGGGGCTGAGGAAGGCCACCGAATCTCCACCGAGCTTGTACACGCCCATGTTGCTGCCGTTGTCGCGGCACAGGAAAGGGACGTTGCCGAGCGTGCAGGGCACCATGTTGTTCGAGGTCACCCAGGCGTTCTGTTCACACTTCTCCTGAGGAGAGCGTTCCCCCCACTGAGAGGCGTACCAGTTGTCCCGGTTGACCTTTTCGCACGTTGCGTGGACGCGCGCCTCGGTTTCGGCAGAAGTCTCGCCTCCGCACGCGAGAGCGAGGAGGCCGATGAGGGAAAGGACGGAAACGATCGAGAAGCCGCGCTTCATGGTTGCACCAGGGGGTGAGGGGTTTCTGATTTCACGCTTGCCGCAAACCTTTGCGGACTTGACAGCGTACAGAAAAGAGAGGGATTTGTCTATTCTTTGCCAAATATCCAATTGCTCCATCGCGGCCGAGGATCACGAATATCACTGTACAAATCACCCAATTCTGCTACGCTTCGTTGTCCGTGGAACCCATGGGCAGCCCGCGGCGGGACAAGCCGAGTGAGATCACTAACCACGTTCGACCAGGATCCCCACCATGCGCACCGCGCTCCTTTCTTTCATCGCCCTCGGCATCGGCGTCATCATCGGCTCGGCGGCGCTCCCCCGAGCCAACGCCGCGGATGCCGGCGGCTACACGGTGATCGACCCGAGCGAGGTCGTCACCACCACCTTCACTGACCAGCCCGGGACCACCTACATCCACGACCTGCGTCGCGTCGAAGTGGACCTCGACGCGTACATGCTGGATGAATGCAAGTGGAACCCGGTCACCATCACCATCACCGCCGACCGTTCCAAGGGGCAGATCTCCTGCGCCACCGCATCGGGCACGCGGATCAAGGCGACCGCACTGCCCATCACCTTCATGTGGAGCGAACTGGCCATCGTCTGGCAGAAGCAGAACTGACCAGGTTCGTCGACTCACTCCGCTCACGACACAAACGCGCGTCCTCACGAGTGCCCTCCGGCTCGTGGGGACGCGGTTTCCTTTCTGGGGACGTGTATACTCAAAACTATCTATGAAAATCCCTGCGGCAATCAAAACGGCATTGAAAAACCAGGCTACCTACATCCTCTTTTTTCTCCTCCTCGCATCAACATTCACCACACGCGCAATGATGGATGATTTCGACTCATGCGGGAGCAGCCCCGAACGAGATTTCGAAGTGCAGTATTGTCTCGTGAACCAGCAGGGTGACGCGCGTTTTCAAAAGTTCGACCTCACCGACACGCCAACGTCACTTCTACATTTTATTGAAACCCCATGGATTACCGATCAAAACAATGATTTCGGATATTTCCCGGGACTACCAGCAATCAGCTGGACACGCGATACGTACGTGTTGCGCGGCACGGCGCTCACCGTGGTCAACGTGCTGCAACCGATCTTCTTTGTTCTCGATGTTGCGTACCTCTTCGGCGTCAGCGTCTTTGTAGTATCCCAATGGAAAACCTGGACGCGAAAGACAAAGACCATCGTTTCGATTCTTCTCGCCTATCTCTACCTCCCAATAATCGTCATCCTCATTGGTGCGTGGCTCGCACTATCTGCGGCGAGCGCAATCGCATCACTCCTCCCATAAAACGCCAATCCGGCAGCGGCGCCCGAGGGAACCGTCTGCCGGATTCGTTGTGAGGTCGTTGCGATCTCAGGGCACGCTCGCGCTGCCGGGGCCACGAGGCGGATTGCTCCGCTCCCCCGCCTTCGCCCAGTCGACATCAACACGGTAGACGTCCGCCGTGTTGAAATACACACTGACCGAGCCATTGTGCACAGGGACCGACACGTGCACATACGCATCGGCCCCACTCGCTGGAGTGATCTCTTCCACAGTAGCCTTGTGCAGCGGAGTGACGCCAGAAATCCTGAAGTGAATCGTGCAGCTGACGCCCTGTTCTTTGCAGGCTTGCAGCAACGCCTTATGAGAGCCCACTTTCATGACACACCTCTCGAGATTGTCACACACATCCCAAGCGCATCATTGCGCGAGGAACAGCAAGAGATTGCGTGTTTTCCTCGGTTCCGTCAAGAAATTCCACCTACACCTTCACCTTCTGAAGAATCCCAGACATATACAAATCAAGCATCACGAGGAATGCGGCCAAGATTGTAGGACCGAGGATGAAGCCCACGGGGCCGAAGGCGTTAAGGCCGCCGAGCATGGAGAGGAGAATGAGGAGCGCGTGCATTTTGGTTCGTCCGCCAACCACAATCGGTTGAAGCATGTTGTCGATGAGCCCAACCGCGAGCATCGACCACGCCAACAAACCAACCGCTTGCGGCACATGCCCCGTGAAGAACAAATACGCCACGGCAGGAAGCATGATGACGGATGTGCCGAGCATTGGCACCTGCGCCGCAATCACCACAAGGCCTGCCCAAATGAGGGAGCCTGGCACACCAAAGATCGTCAAACCGATGGCGGCGACAATCCCCTGCACCACCGCAACGATAAGCGATCCAAACACCACGCCGCGCACCGTCTCCACCAATCGGTCGATAATGTTCTTGTCGATTGAGTCCTTCAGCGGGCTGAGCTTATGCAATCCGTCTTTGATCTTTTCGCGATCCACCAGGAAGAAATAGAGGGAGACAAAGAAAATAAATATCTTGAATACCACGTCGGCCGATCCCGCAAAAATCGTCCCCACATTACTGAGTGCCCAATTCGCAACGGTGCGCATGGTCTCTGCAAGATCGATCTGCGCAAGTTGATTCACGAGCACACTTGGAAGTGCGTTGATGAAGGGGATGCTGCGCACATCAAACGCTTGTACCCATTCCGGATTTGCAAGCGTTGCCTGCACGATGGCAACCGCCTGATCGGCAGTAAGGAGCGCCACTGTGGTGAGCGGCAACACAATCGCAGAGAGCACTAAGAGGACAATGATGATTGCGGAAATTTTGGGATGCCCCGTCCACGCACGAGTGTGTTTTTCGATTGGCGACACAATCACCGCCGCGATACCCGCAGTGATGAGCACGATGATAAATGACTCCAGTACTCGCCAGAACAGCACCGTGACACCAGCAAACGCGAGCAGGAAAAACCATTTCGCAATCGTCACGTGATCAAACGCATTTTTCATACCTTTGGAGTATAACAAATCCCCGCAGCTTCTTGCGAAGATACGGGGAGATGTTTTAGCTACCCAGCGAATTAATCGCGTGGGCGAGCCTGCGAGACGGAGATGGTGCGACCGCCGAAATCGGTTTGGTCGAACATCTTCACGGCGTTTTCCTGCTCGTCGGGGGTGTTGAATTCGACGAAGCCGAATCCACGCTTGCGGCCGGTTTCTTTCTCGATAGGGAGGAAGACCGACACCACAGTTCCCGCCGCGCTGAAGTGCGCCTTGAGCTCGTCTTCGGTAGCGGCATACGGGATGCCGCCCACGAATACGCGTGCGTTGTCTGCCATAAGGGCAATGTTACTTCTCCGATGCCGTTTCCCTGCTCCTCACGGAGAAGTGACGTTCACGGATGCTTAGCACCGAAATGATAGCATAATTCCGCAGAACATGCAACTTTCTCCCCGCCTCGTCGCTTTTGAACACACAAAACACAATTACGTCATTTCATCCACACTGACAGCGCTCACGGAGTGACGTACAATACGTCCATCGTATGTTTGCCAAAAAACAGAAAGGAGCGGGCGACGAGGCAATGTTTGATTTTACACAAACAGAAGGCCAGCTTGCGGTTGACGTGATCGAAACGCCAGATCGCATCCTTATTCGTTCCGCTATCGCCGGGGTTTCCGAATCCGACCTTCATATCACCATCAATGAAGATATGGTGACGATTCGCGGCGAGCGCACCATTGCAAAGCTCCCCCTTAATGCAACCGTGCATTACGAAGAATGTTTTTGGGGACCATTTTCGCGTTCCGTTATCCTTCCCTGCCGCATTACCCCCGACAACGCAGATGCAAGTCTCTTGAACGGCATTCTCATCCTTACCTTACAAAAAGCGCGCGGCGACATTCGTGTTCCCATTCGCACCACGTCTGCCGTATGACCAGAACACGCGCCACGGTCATTATTCTGCTCGTGATCGTGATTTCATCGCTCGTCATTCTTGCAACATTTGCAACGGTCACACGCTATACCTATCGCGATCGTATCGTGCCAAATGTCAGTATTGCTGGCGTGGATCTTTCTGGGACAGATCACCTTGCAGCAACAGCGCTTTTGCAACGCGCATACGACCGCATGATCACCGAGCGTCTCACCGTCACCGTTAACGGAATCACACAAACCGTTGATCTCTTTGCGGTGCCAAGCACCGGAGACGTTGCATACAATCTGATCGAATGGGACAGTGCGGAAGCGGCAACCATGGCGCTTTCGTTTGGTCATCATGAAAATCCGGTCTGGGATGCGGTGCTCACCGCCTATTACGCAACATTTGGCGAAAAACGATTTGGCGCAAACGTCACACTCAACGCCGAGCAACTTCGGGAAGCGCTTCTTGCTGCATTTCCTGAAGAAATCATCGCCCCCACCCCAACCGATTTCACCGTTGCATTCTCTCGGCGTACCGATCCCGTCATCACCATCACCCCAGGCACCGACGGCAAAACGCTTGATCTCACGAGCGCATTTGCAACCATCGATCGCGATGCTGCAAATTTGAAACTCGACCCGCTGATCATCACCACCATTCCTGCAGAGCCTGCAATCAACGCGCAGGATGCGGAGTTGCTCCTTCCGCAAGCAACATCGGCCATTGCTCATGCACCGTATGTCATCCATGCGGTATCCCCCACAGACGAACCCCTGGAGTGGACCATTTCCGAACGGACCATCGCCGATTGGCTCATCCCGGTGCAAGAACTCGATGGGGACGTTGCACTTGGACTCGATGCAACCAAGGCACTCGATTTTCTCACCGAGCTTCACAACGCGCTTGATGTAAGCGCGCAAAATGCACGATTCCGAATTGACGGGAGCAAGGTCACCGAATTTCAAGGAAGCAGTGTGGGAAACATCGTGGACGACGACGCATTCTTTTTTGCACTGCAAAATGCGCTTGGGAGCAATACTGCCGATGCACCAATTGTTGTTGCAATGCGGGAAGAGCTCCCAAGTATCAGCACAGAAAATGTGAATGACCTCGGAATCAAAGAGTTGCTTGGCGAGGCAACTACATCATTCCCCACATCGGCGACGAATCGCAAAGCAAACATCAAGCACGGCGCAGGCAAGCTCAATGGCATTCTTATCGCCCCTGGAGAAACACTATCGCTTGTGTCGCTCCTCAAGCCATTCACCATTGCCGATGGGTATGTTCCAGAACTCGTCATTAAAGGCGACGAGATCAAGCCCGAAGTAGGCGGCGGCTTGTGCCAAATTGGTACCACCGTGTTCCGCGCCATCATGATGAGTGGTCTAGAAATCAATGAACGCAGAAACCATTCATTGGTTGTGTCGTACTACAGCGATCCGTCCAACGGCAATCCGGGCACAGACGCAACGCTGTATAATCCCGCGCCAGATTTGAAATTCACGAACGACATGCCCACATACGTATTGATGGTGGGAATTTTCGACGAAGAGAAAAGCTCGCTCACCTTCCAATTTTGGGGAAACAACGACGGCCGCACCGGCTCCTATTCCCCACCGGTGGTGCTCACGCGCACAAGCCCAGGCCCAACGCAGTACACCGAAACCACCGATCTCGCACCTGGCGAAGAAAAATGTCAGAACGCATTCACCGGCGCAACCACCACGTTCGACTACACCGTCACCTATGGCGACGGCAGCATGAAAATCGTGCCATTCTTCTCAAGCTACCGCGCCCTGCCCCGCATTTGTTTGGTGGGCAAAGCAGCCGACGTGACCGCATCGTCAACAGAGACTCCGATGATCATCGAATCCGAAAGTGTTATCGAATAGACTCAAGCGTTTTCTTGGTCTGTGACCTCGGGACGAAGGAGATTCCGAACCGTAACCAAGTGATTTTCGGCATTTTAGGCTAGTTTCGGTGCGGAGCAAGGAGAGCTCGCGAGACGTACTTCACGGTACGTTGAGCGAGTCGACGACGCGACAAGCCGAAAATAGACAAAATGCCGAAAATCAAAAACCTCCCGGACTCCAGGCTGCGGTCAAGAAGATACATGTACTGGAGCAGTCCAGCCGAAGCCAGAGTACACAGCAATATATATCCCCATGCTTGTCGTGACCGCAGGCTGAAGCACGAGAGGAGGGCTCTTTTTACCTTTTAGCTGATCACTTTGTCAATGAGCCCGTACTTTTGCGCCTCTTTTGCCGTCATGAAATTGTCCCGATCGGTGTCTTCCGACACCTTTTTCAGGAGTTGCCCAGTGTGTTTTGCAAGGATTTCGTTCAAATTCTCTCGCACGGCCAGAATTCGCTCCGCGTGAATCTTGATATCCGACGCCTGGCCCTTCACGCCCCCAAGCACCTGGTGAATCATCACTTCCGCATTGGGGAGCGCAAAACGCTTCCCTGGCGCCCCCGCGGCCAAAAGCACCGCGCCCATGCTGGCCGCCATGCCAATACAAATGGTGGACACCGGCGGCTGGATATACTGCATGGTGTCATAAATGGCCAAACCAGCCGTCACCGATCCTCCCGGCGAATTAATGTAAAGCTTAATCTCCTTCTCTTTATCCTGGCTTTCTAAAAAGAGGAGCTGTGCAATAACGGCATTCGCAACACCGTCGTCAATCTGCGTGCCAAGAAAAACAATGCGATCTTTTAAAAGCCGCGAGTAAATATCATACGCGCGCTCCCCGTTCGCGGTTTTCTCAATCACCGAAGGGATCAAATAATTCGATTGAAGGTCAGACATAGTACGTTCATCATACCAACTTAGCAGTCTCTTGCCAAGAGTGCTAATACTCCCCCTAATAAAGCACAGCGACCCGACTGCCCTTTCAGGCAGCCGGGTCTCGACGTTGTTCGTGGGTGGACTTACAAGCTCGCGAATTGCTCTTTGAGCAATTGCTCGCGTTCAGCCGTGAGGCGCGCGATCGTTTCCTCACACAGCTTCAACGCCATCTCCATCTCCGCGAGGTTGGTGCCGCGCTGCGCCAGGTATGCCGCGATAGAGGGCCGATCCTTCATGCCGTTCTGGAGCAACACCCGGAAGTGTTTCTCCTGCTTCACGAGCGCCCGCTTCCGCGCAGGCGTCATCGCAGGCTCACAGCCTGGACGTAGACATTCGCGGGTATCGACCCACTGCGCCCACCACAACCCGACTCCACAGTCGTTCACGATGCAGTCGGTGATGCATTGCCGCACCGCCGCGGGAGTCTGCACACACAGTTCGCCTTCCCCACGACCGTACTTCGCGAGATCCACGGCGTACGTGCGTTGGATGGATGCCAGCACTTCCCCTGCAGCATGCCGAGGCGTGAGGGGCGGGTCGTCATCGTTGACGAGCGCGCCGATGAAGAGCTGCTCCATGACGGGAAGGAGACGGGCACGCCGTGCTCCGAACACGTGCGCATACACATCACCGCGCTCGATCACGGGGCGAATCATCGCATCGAACACGGGGTTCATCGCAGAGCGCACATCCGCGATCACCCGTTCGGTGAGCACATCAATGATGCTCTGCTTGAGTTGCAACGAGACCGCGGGCGGTTCGAGATGCTCACCCAAATTGCCTTCGCGGTGATAGTAACGCCAGAGGTCCAGGCGGGCGGCGAACATGTCCGCGGGCGGTACACGATGCGATGCCTTCCAATAGCGCCGTACCGTGCGCCCAGACATTCCCGTCGCCGCAGCGATCATCGGGAGGGTGAAGCCCTCATGAGCACCAAGGCGCTCAATCAAGGATGAGTGCGTAGCGTGACGATCGGTCTTCGTGTCTTTCATCTCAGTTCCTTCCTGGGCATTACCCAGAAACAGGGATCTCTATCTTCACATCGCAACGGTGCGACGTAGCAAAACTGTAATGAAAACAAGGGGGAAAGTAAACTATGACCTACAACGAGAGGTCGATAATCTTCGAGGGTGCAAGCGCGTGGGCAAACGCGTCGGAATGGGTGACGACGACGAAACCAGTGCCTTCGGATCGAAGTTTTGCGATTATCGACACGGCAAGTGCGGTGGAGGCGGCATCCAAGCCGGAATCGAGCTCGTCGAGGAGGGCGTATTTTGGGTGGAGGAGGACGAGTTGGAAAAGCTCTGCGCGTTTCTTTTCTCCCCCAGACATATCGGCATGCAACACTTTCTGCGCAAAAGCATCGGGAAGTCCTAGCGTCGTCAACGCTTCGCGAATGCGGTGCTGCGCCTCGGGCACATCGTTAATGCCGTGAATCGCTTCAAGCGCCATGCGCGCCATCGCAGCAAGCGTAACACCGTCGATCGCCGGCGGCTCTTGATGTGCAAGAAAAATGCCACGCTTTGCGCGATCGTGAACCGCAACATCACATAACGATTCGCCGTCGAGAAGAATATCGCCTTTGACGATCTCCACATCATCAAAGCCCATGATTGCGGAGAGAATCGTGCTCTTCCCCGCGCCATTCTTTCCCCGAATCACCACACACTCCCCTTTCTCAACAGAAAACGAAACATTCGAGAGAATTTCTCGTCCGTTTCGCGCAAGTGAACAATGTTGTACTTCAAGTGCCATAGGAATTCAGTGCATTCTGCAGCGCGACGAGCGCCGTCGTCAAACAACGTTCGCGAAGTGGGGAGATGGGCGCAGAAAGAAGTTTTCGGATTTCATCACCGTTCATAGATCCTATGCGACTCATGGGTCCTATACAGAATTCCGCAAGTGCCGATGCTGCCGCACGACTAATCACGCACCCCTTTGCATCGTACGTCATCGCGGCAACGTTCCCGTCAACAATGCGTACCCACACTTTGCACGAATCACCACAGGACGCGTTTGTCGCTTCGCCCGTGGCATCAGCATGTTCCATTGCGCCGATATGCTTTGTAGATTTTGCGAGCGCGATGAGATCGAGATAGTCGTTCATACATCGGGTTTCAACATCGAAATCACCTCGCGAAGTGCAACAAGAAAACGGTCAACGTCGGTTTCCGTGGAATACACCGCCAGACTTACGCGGATTGTGCCCCCGTTTGGTGCGATGCGGTCGACGAGTGGCTGCGCGCAATGATGCCCCGCGCGAACACACACGCCACGCTGGCCAAGCAGATCAGCAACGTCGTGTGGGTGAATACCGTCAACAGTGAACGACACAATGCCAACGGCGTCGCAAGGATCAAGAACTGTCACGCCGGGGATGACACGGAGAGAGGAGATGATGTGATCGCGTACCTCCCCTAGCCCCTCCTTCGTAAGGAGGGGGAACGCACTGAGCGCGGCCGCGAAACCGATTGCGCCTTCAACATTTGGGGAGCCGCCTTCGAATCGTGCGGGAATGTCTCGCCATGTTTCGGAATCGGCACCAACAGCATCCACCATTCCACCGCCAACGATCGTTGGTTCCATCCTCGATGCAAGACGGGGGGAGAGTGCCATGGCGGCGATTCCTGATGGGCCGTAGCATTTGTGCGAGCCGAATACGATCGCATCGGCACCAAGGTCGCGCATTGAGATTGGGATGTGAGGCGCGGCTTGGGCTGCGTCGAGAATCACGACCGCCCCCCGACCCCCTCCTTCGTAAGGAGGGGGGGTTCTCACCTGAGCTGCGTCGATCAACGCCTTTACCGGCACAATCGTTCCGAGGACGTTGGAAACCATCGTGACGGCGATGATTTTTGTTTTTTCATTCATCATCGCAATCGCGCCGTCAACATCGAGCATGAAATCTGCCGTCATTGGCATGGTTTGCACCGTCGCACCACGCTCTCGCGCAAGGCGACGCCATGGGAGGAGGTTCGCGTGGTGCTCAAATGGACTTACCAGAATCTCGTCACCAGCATTCACCATCGATTTCACCCCAAATGCAATCGCGTTCAATCCTTCGGTGACGCTTTTTGTGAAAACGGTTGTTGCAGGATCGGCATCAACAAAACTCGCGATGGTTTTGCGAGCCTCTTCGTACGCCATCATCGACACTTCAGCCATCGGATACAATCCGCGACCAACATTCGCCCGACCAGCACGAAGATACGCCGTCATTGCGTCGATCGCCGCAGCACAAATCTGCGTCGTCGCCGCGTTATCGAGATACG
>CAZVBP010000030.1:0-10505 GCA_964625515.1 uncultured Gammaproteobacteria bacterium | reverse complement strand
ACGATCCTGGTCTTCCTTCAGCCATATGAGGATATATTCATCGCACCATAATTTGCTCCAATTTTAGCACATGAGCAGCGTGGGAGGATCGGTTTTTATGCACTTTCGGTTCAGGCGCGACATCGCTGATATACTCATCGATAAATACTCCCATTATGAAACTCTTTCTCACATCCTCGTGCATCTCGGAAAATCTGCGTGAACCATTTTTGAAATTCCTGGGGAAACCGGCGAGCGAAATCAAACTCTACTTCATTCCCACCGCAACCGACGTGGAGGATGAGAAGTTTTACACGGTGAAGTCGATGGACGATTTGCAAGCTGTTGGGATCAACCCCGTTTGGTATTCGTTGAAATTCAAAACAAAAGAGCAGATTCGAAACGAACTCGCTGATGCCGATGTGATCTGGGTGAACGGCGGAAATACGTTTTATTTGCTCGACGTTGCGCGCAGGGTTGGGTTCATCGATGTGTGTGATGATCTTGTGCGAAACAAAGGCGTGATGTACGGCGGCACAAGCGCAGGAAGCATTCTCGCGACGCCGTCAATTGATATTGCCGGCTGGGGTGACGATGCAGATCCAAACGATGTTGGAATGCAAAACTTCGATGCACTCAACTTCGTCAACATCCTCACACAAGTGCACTACAACCCGTCGCTCCACAAAACGATGCTTCTTGAAAAGAAGTCCAGCACACCGATTTATGCAGTCGAAGATGGAGGAGCAGTTGAGGTGAATGATGAAACGGTGACGACGCACGGCGGGGTTGAGATCTTTTTATAAATGATCGATGTAAAACTAGACGATGAGTTTCATGACATCTATACTCACTGCGGAGGTCAGCACCATGCTCACAACAGAACAGATTCGCAACGCAGAACGCTACCGTCGCACCTACCGCAAGGGCGGAACGCTCGATCAGGCACTTCGTCGTCAACCCGAACTCTCGGGCAATGAAACGACAACTCCCCCACGGGCGCCTTGCCCGGGGGGAGATCGCGGAGGAAGCTCCGATGATTCGCGTGATGATGGATCGGTCTGGTAGTCGTCCCCGCCCTTACGATCCGGTTCTGCGCAGCGCGCGTGGAACCGGAATTCGTTTTTTCTTTACGTCCTTATTTTTTAACGCAAGCATTCGGCGCACGTGAAAGACGCTTGAATCGTGCGGATACGTGTATGTTCGGTCGTCACGATAATTAGACCCCACAAAGGAGAACCACACCGCCATGAACTCTGCATGCGTGAACGATTCACGGTCGCCGTTGTCGGGATCTTGCAAAAGAATATTTTCCTCATCGGCACCAATCACAATAGAGTAATGCACCTCGTTTGTGGAGAACCACGTCACAATCGACGGAACATGCGCGTCCACCGCAGCGCGCAAATCATCAATTGTTGCATTATCTTTCCACTCGCCATCAAGCCCATACTGCTTTGCGGCATCAAGCAGATCGTGGTCATACGTCCCGCGCTCGAGCGTGGTCTTTGCCGCAATCGCAAGTTCCGCCTCGCTCACACTCGCGCCGTAATATTCAAGAATCATTTGCAAACACACAGGTCCGCAATTAGACGGGGATTGTTTAAATCCTGGGAGAAGATGGAGTGACATATGCGCGGATACTAGCGCATTTTTTGATTTTGTTCAACCATCACGCCTTGATGCTGCACAGCGATCGCATTACACTGGTCCCGCAACCCCATCGGGCTATAGCGCAGTTGGTAGCGCGCGTCGTTCGGGACGACGAGGTCGTGGGTTCGAGCCCCGCTAGCCCGACCAATATCCACAAGTCTTTGCAGAAACGAAAGTTTATGCTTTACTGTGACCAACTAGGCGTACCATTCGGTATGTTCCGTAGTTGACACAAAAAACTCCCTATCTCCGGATGGGGCGTTTTTTGTTCATGTTAAAATCGATGAGCCGGGTCGTTTGGGCCTGTGGTGTAATTGGTAACACGCCTAGTTTGTCAACTACGGTGCTACCGGTTCAAATGCGACCAAGTCCACCACGTGTCAAAGCGTGGGAACCCCACATCCACCGACCCGGCACAAAAGGCATCTCATCCGAGATGATTTTTGTGTTTGGGAATTACTTGCATAAAATCGAAATTTTTGAAACACTCCTCCTTCGAGAATTCAAACCAAGGAGGTTCTCGATGGGTCGCTCGCCACAGGAAAAGGAAGCGGATCAACGGATTCTTATCGCCCTCAAAAAGCTCCCACTCACCCACAAGGAAATCGCCTTGATCGTTCGGCGACCGTACTACACTGTCTCCAACGATCTGGCCCAACTCCGCTTCAGCGGGCAGATCACCGCAAGCCGGGCAAAATCGGGTCGCCAAACCATGATCGAACAAGCGCAAGCTGGAACGATTCATGGGCTCGACCGATCGATGCAGCTGCGGATCGTCGAGGTCTGCATGCCAAAGCAGAAGATCACGACCGGGCCTCTTTCGACCGCATCGGGTAGTATCACCCTCGTGAAAGCCATCGTTGAGGCGACGAGCCATGGGGCAACGCTATTCATGCAGCGCTCTGACGGCGTCATCGTCACGATCAGCCTCAGTTGAACGACAACACGCACGCGGTCCCCCGTCGCTTCGCAAGAGGCACGGGGGATTCAGCTTTTTCCCTAATCCTTGCCGAAAAGCCTTATCCGTGCTATTCTTCCGCTGCTTTTGAACTGCCCTCAGTGGCTTTTCTGCTTCGCGCCTCGCCCCTCGATGGGCTCAGGACAAGCCGGATTTCTGTCGGGATCACCGAACGAGAAATCAAGCACTCTATTCAAGAGAACAGATTGCCGATTTCTATCGTTTCCGATCGAATCCTTCCCGTTCTCGCTGACAATATATTCATGTCCCAAGACATTTCAGCCGCACCAAGCGGCTTTGAAGGGCTTTCGATTGCCCCAACGCTCCTTTCCATTCTCACGAAACATGGGTATTCCACCCCAACGCCAATCCAACACCAGTCCATCCCGGTTGCAATTACCGGTTCGGACGTCATTGGCATTGCGCAGACCGGAACCGGGAAAACGCTTGCGTTCGGTATTCCGATGATCCAGCGCCTCGCCCAGTTTAAAGGACGTGGCCTCGTCATTCTTCCAACCCGCGAGCTTGCGCTTCAAGTGGAAGAGAATTTGAAAAAGATTGGCGGCAGTATTGGCATGCGTACCGTCGTGCTTATTGGCGGTGCATCAATGCACATGCAAAAGCTTGCACTGCAAAAAAATCCGCATGTCATCATCGCCACCCCAGGCCGATTGATCGACCACATGGAGCAAAAAACGATCTCGTTGAAAGACGTCAAGGTTCTTGTGCTCGACGAAGCAGACCGCATGCTCGACATGGGATTCGCGCCACAGATCAACAAAATTCTCGATGCTGTTCCCCGCGATCGTCAAACGATGCTGTTCTCGGCAACGATGCCGCTCGAAATTGTGCGCATCGCAAACTCGCAAATGCGCACACCAGTCCGCATCGAAGTTGCCCCACAAGGAACGTCGAGCGAACGCATTGAACAAGAAATCTTCTTCATCGCGAAACATGACAAAGATCGTCTTCTTGAATTGTGCTTGAAAGAAACTGAAGGTACCGCACTCGTCTTTACGCGCACGAAATACGGCGCAAAGAAAGTTGCACGCATTGTGCGCGCTATGGGCCACACGGCCGATGAGCTTCATGCGAACCGATCGCTTGCGCAGCGCAAAGCAGCACTTGAAGGATTCAAAACCGGAAAGTATCGCGTGCTTGTGGCAACCGATATTGCGGCACGTGGCATTGACGTGAAAGGAATCGCGCTTGTGGTGAACTACGACCTTCCAGACAATTCCGAAGACTACGTTCACCGCATTGGGCGCACAGGACGCGCAGGACTGGGCGGAAAAGCCGTTTCCTTTGCAACGCACGATCAACGCGGCGATGTAAAATCGATTGAACGATTGATCCGAAAAATGATCCCGATTAAACCCGTCCCTTCCCTCCCTGCACCGCGATATGTGGAAGCACCGGAGCGCGATGTGGAACGTGTACGTACCCCACGCCCAATGCGAGGCGGCGCGCCACGACCAACATCCGGCGGACGAGAGGTGCGCTATGCACCATCGACGTCCCCAGCAGCGCCACGCGCGTCTACTCCATCAGCATACGCAGGATCGGCATCACCTTCCCGAGGCGCAGCGCCACGGAAGCCGTATGCAAAACGTGCACCGTACGCCGCATCCGCCCCATCAGCAGCATCGGCGTCCTCTTCACCATCATCGAACCAATGGGCGGGTGTGTTGCCAGCGCGCAAGTTCAAGAAGTAAATTATGAACGCTGATTGGTGAATTGATTTACGCTGATTCGAAAAACACGACTGAATTCAGTCGTGTTTTTCGTTGTGAATGTGTGAGTGTGGAGTAAGAAGGGCGAAGCGCTCCGCCCTCCGCCCCTCGCCCTCACTTACTTCGCGAGCGCATCGTCAATGATCTTTGCGAAATTCGCATACGGCACCGCACCCGAAACCAACGTGCCATTCACAAACGTTGCCGGGGTTCCAGAAACTCCCGCCGCTGATCCTGATGCAAGATCCGCATCAATGACGTCATCATACTTGCCGCTATCCAAGCATGTATTGAACGAACTCATGTTCAAACCAAGCGCTTTTGCAGTGTCTGCAATAAACGCGTCAGCATCTGCGGCTGAACCAGAAATCTTTGCTTGATCCGCGTACATTGCATCCGCAAACTCCCAGAACTTCCCTTGCTCGTTTGCACACTCACTGCCAATTGCGGCAGGAATTGCATTTGGATGGAATGAAAGTGGGAAATGACGATAGACCCAGGCAACATCGCTGCCATACTCATCCATGATTTTCTGCATGGTTGGATCGTGCTTTCCGCAATACGGACACTGGAAATCACTATATTCAATCAGCACGACTTTCGCTTTTTTGAGATCACCACGAACGTGATCGGCATCGCTCACAGGCTCAAGTACTTTTGGAACCTGTGGTGCTGGATCGGTATCGTTTCCCGCTGCAACCACTTGCGTGGGCGTGGTTCCAACGGTTTTTGCAACCGCCGTTCCGCTCGAAAGGCCCATGAAATTATTCAGAAGCAAAATGAGCGCCATGCCACTCACCAATCCAAAGGTGAACATCGTTCGCGGGTTCCCGTCTAAGAAGCCTCGGTCGTCCTGCGACGAAATCGGAGTCACCTGCAATTCTTCACTCATAGGAAATATTAGGGTTCGCACCGAGTTTACCAGTTTAGGCTGATTTTGGCCGTTTGCTTATCCACACGGCACCTGCGACGCCGAACGCAGCAAGCAAAATGGAAAAATATTGTCCCGGCGTAAGCCCGAAATATCGAACATCGATCACACGAAGAAAATCGAGGAAAAATCGCGTCACCCCGTACCACGTTGCAAAGACCACGATATACGTTCCCACCGGACGTACCTTGCGCGAGAGCCACAACATTACCGCCGCAAGCAGCAACGCATTGATCGACAAGTACAGCCCGAGATCGTGTCGCGTGACTCCATCGGGGTATTGAACGCCGAGCACAAAATCCGTTGCAGTTCCGGGATGATCGTGAATAAAAAAGCATCCCAATCTCCCGATCCACTTTCCAAACGGCAGTCCAAACGCAACCGCATCAGAGTAGCGCCACACATCCACGTGCCGTCGTCGCAAATACCACACACCTACCGCGATTCCGGCAAACAAACCGCCGTACAGCGACATTCCGCCTTGCCACACCGCAAAGATTTCCAGCGGACGCTGCACGTAATGTGCAAGATCGTAAAACACCACATGGCCGATCCTTCCGCCAATCATCCCGGCAATCATGGTCCACGCAACCAAGTCCCAAATGATCGACGAATTATCCCCGCGCCGCTTCGCCATCCACGCCGCCATCGCTCCCGCAAGCACAAACCCACTGGCCACAAACATCCCCCACACGTGAAGCGTTATCGGTCCAAGCGAAAGTGTCGTGAACGAAAAATACGGGATCATAAAGCGAGCGATGAACACTCATCAACGATAATACTTTTTGTTCAACTCGTAACGAATGACGATCATCGATCACGGTCCAAACGCATACACCTCATCTCATCGCTCAACGATATAGACTCATCACGATCCTGAGCGAAGGCGAAGGATCTCGAGCGAGCCTACCCCGAATCACGAACAAGATCATCGAATAAATCTCTCCACGAAGGATTCCCCATCGTGATCAGCGCGCGTTTTTTGTCTCTCGTCCAACCCTTTAATTGCTTCTCACGAAGATATGCGTGGTCGACGCTCTCGCACCCTTCATAATACACAAGTATTGTACATCGATATTTTTTCGCAAATCCATCCACAAATCCGCTTCGATGTGACGCGATGCGCTGCGGAAGATCGGTACTCATGCCAATATACAACGTTGCATGCGATGCATTCGTGATGATGTACACGCCACAATTCATAACGCAATTAATACAGCCGGTAGATCATTTCCATCATCACTAAAGGTTCCAGTGAAGTAACCGGTCAACTGGTAGAGACCCTTCGCCTTCGCTCAGGGTCCAGACACTCGAGAGTTGCGAGATGAAATGATTTGAACTACTCCACTCGCGCTTTCTCGTACGCCGCGGCGACGCGAAGGACGGTGGCGTCATCGAAATTTTTTCCAAGGATCTGCAAACCAACGGGGAGACCGTGTGCGGTGCCGCAAGGAACGGAAATGCCTGGGATGCCCAAGATGTTTGCAGAAACGGTAAAGACGTCGGCGAGATACATCGCCACAGGATCGTTCATCTTCTCCCCAATGTTCCATGCAACAACCGGAGATGTTGGCCCCACAAGGACGTCGATATTCTTCATCGCCGCATCGAACTCCATTTTCATCGCTGCGCGCACCGCGATCGCTTTTTTGTAATACGCATCGTAATAACCGGCAGACAAAATAAATGTGCCAAGCATGATGCGTCGCTTTGACTCTGGACCAAACCCTTCGCCACGTGACGATCGGTAACTCTCTTCGAGCGTACCCTCGTGCCGCGTGCCGTAGCGCATCCCGTCGAAACGTGCCAAATTGCTACTCGCCTCGGCAGGCTGAATGATATAAAACGTTGGTAACGCATACGGAAGCAACGGCAAACTGATCTCCACAATCTCCGCACCGTTCGCCTTCAACACATCAATCGCTGATCGAATGCATGCAACAACATCAGGATCGGTTCCCTCCACAAAAAACTCTTTTGGCACACCAACACGCAAACCTCGGATTGACGTATCGATTGTTCCCTCAGTCGGTGCATCAAGCTCCACCGACGTTGCATCGTGCACATCCTTCCCTTCGATGATCGCAAGAATGAGCGCAACATCATCAACCGTTGTTGCAATTGGCCCAACCTGATCCAAGCTCGACGCATCGGCGACAATGCCATAGCGCGACACTCGACCATACGTTGGCTTCATTCCCGTCACGCCACAGAGCGACGCAGGCTGACGAATGGATCCTCCGGTATCGGTTCCAAGCGCTGCTGGAACCATACCTGCCGCAACAGCTGCCGCGGATCCACCCGATGTTCCACCGGGAACCTTGGTGTGATCATGCGGGTTCTTGGTGACGTGAAACGCCGATGTCTCCGTGGACGATCCAAATGCAAACTCATCCATGTTGGTGCGCCCAATGATAATCGCGCCCGCCGTACGCAACCGGTCCACCACCGTTGATGAATACGCCGCGCGATACTCCGCGAGCATTTTCGACCCGGCACTCACAATATGATTCTCCCAAAGAATATTATCTTTGATTGCGATTGGGACACCCGCGAGTGGCAACGTTTCACCAGCAGTAATGCGCGCGTCGATCATTGCAGCATCACGAACCGCATCATCACGAAACACTTCAACAAACGCACCGATCGCTCCGTCTTTTTCCTCGATTCGTCGCAACGCTTCCGTCACAATTGATTGCGCCGATGCCTTCTTGGTGTTCACATCGTCCCGAATATCTCGCACCGTCCAGTTCGTCATAATTACTCAGCAAAAATTCCAGGAACTTCGAGTGCTGTGCCGTTCTTTTTTGGAAATGCAGCAACCACTGCATCGCGCTCACTGTCGGTTGAGGTGACAATATCATCACGAAACACATTGATGGCGTTTGTGATGTATGCACGTGCGTCGACGCCACTCGTATCCACCTCCTGCAACGCACTCACGTACGCCAAAATATCCGCGAGCTGTTTTGCAAACAGTATTTTTTCTTCCGGCGTAAGATTCAGTTTTGCGAGCATCGCAATACGATCGATATCAATAACGGGCATAGAACAACATCAAGAGTCTTTCGTTGATTGCCCAAGCATACGGAGAAACTCCACCTCCGACAAGATTGGCACACCCAAGCGCTCCGCATCGGCATATTTCGATCCTGGCGCATCACCGGCCACCACATATGATGTCTTCTTGCTTACACTCCCCGATACCGACCCGCCCAAAAGACGGATACGCTCCTTGGCCTCATCGCGCCCAAGCGATTCCAGTGTTCCCGTGAGCACAAAGGTTTTTCCTTCAAGAATTCGCTGCACGGGTTTTACAGAATCGATCGTTACCCCAACGTGCCGATATGCCGCGATGATTTCTTTTCCGTACTCCGTCGCAAAAAAATCGATAATGCTTTGTGCAACCACATCACCAACATCCGGAACCGCACGCAAGGCGTCCATCGATGCCTCTGCAAACGCGTCAAGACTTCCAAACGCACGTGCCAACGCAAATGCGGTCTCGTCGCCAACATGACGAATACCAAGCGCAACAATGAATCGATCGAGCGCGATGACCTTTCGTCGCCCGATCTCATCGATGAGCTTTCGTGCAGAGATTTCTCCAAACCCCTCAAGATCTTTTACATCATCGATCGTAAGCGAGAAAAGATCGGGCGCGATACGAATAATATTCAATGTAAACAATTTCTCGATCACTTTATCGCCAAGGCCATCAATGCCAAACGCGCGCGCTGCATGTAATAACCGTTCTTGTTCCACGGCAAAACACTGCGCATTTGTACACACAAGCGCAACTTCACCCGCACGACGTTCAACAGCCGATCCGCACATCGGACAATGTGTTGGAAGCGGGATTGCGCGCTCGTTTCCGGTGCGCAACTGATGAAGCACCGTGGTGATCTTGGGAATGATGTCACCTGCCTTTGTGAGAATGACCGAGTCACCAATCTTCAAGCCAAGGCGATCGATCTCGTCGGCATTATGGAGCGTGGCATGGGTCACCGTGGTGCCCGCAATGAACGTTGCGCGCACCGTCGCAACCGGAGTGAGCGCACCCGTACGACCAACAAACCAATCCACCGACTCCACAACAGTCGTTGATTCTTCTGGTGGAAATTTCCACGCAACGAGTCCGCGAGGCGTCTTTCCTACCACGCCAAGCTGGGCAAAACGTCGACTATCATCAACACGAATCACCACGCCGTCGATCCAGAAGTTCAGCGCATCTCGCTTTTTCGCCATCTGATCGAAAAATTTCTGAACATCCTTCATCGTGGCGCATTCTTGCCCGGGCGGAATCGCAAATCCGAGTTTCTTCATCAATGCAATCCCGTCGGTCTGCGATGAAATCGGCACGCCGTCATGCAATCGCCATGCAAAAAATGCGAGTGGTCGCGAGGCAGCGATTGCGGGATCAAGCTGACGAATGCTTCCTGCAGACACATTCCGCGGATTTGCAAACAGTGGGAGACCTTTTTGTTCTTGATCGCGATTCAACTGTGCAAATCCATCCTTGGGCATGTACACCTCGCCGCGAATTTCAATCCTCCCGGACACATCGATTCCCGGCACTGCACGAAGTCGAAGCGGAACGGATTCGATCGTACGAACATTATGCGTGACATCTTCGCCAATCTCGCCATCGCCACGCGTGGCCGCAGACGTCAACATACCGTTGTCATACACGAGCGATACCGCCAAGCCATCCACCTTCACCATCGCATAATATGATTCCACATCCATCCCACCAACTTTGTGGATGCGTCGCTCCCACTGTTGCAACTCATCAAACGAAAAAACATCTTCCATGGACAACATGGGCGAGGCATGACGAACCTTCACAAACTTTTCAAGCGCAGTGCCCGCGACACGCTGCGTAGGTGAATCTGGTGTGATGAGATCGGGATACTGATCCTCGAGCTGTTTCAACTCATGCTTCAATGCATCAAGCGCGGCCTCGGAAATCTCAAGCGCATCCAAAACATGATACTGATACCGGTATTCATGAATTGCCTCCCGCAACTTTGCGATCCGTTTTTGCGCATCAGCCTTGGTCATATTGTGAACAATGGTACAGGAAATTCGGATGGAATAAAACCGGAGTCGATAGCGCAAATGCACGGTCAAAGCTAAGCTTTGACCAAAAATACATCGATATTGCTGGCAAAAATGATCATAAAAAAATGTTAAAGCTAAGCTTTGACATTTTCGCGACACATTCGAGCACCTCTCGGAGCACATCGTT
>CAZVBP010000029.1:0-11112 GCA_964625515.1 uncultured Gammaproteobacteria bacterium | reverse complement strand
GTGATCGTTACAGACCCAACGCTCGAGTCCACAATGCTCATGGTGTTTCCAGAAATTGGGAACGAGCCACCAACATTGCCGCTTGCTTCGATGTCGTCCTCGCCCTCAAATCCAACCGCGAAGGTTGTGGTTGAGCCGGCGTTGCCAAGGTCCACAACGACCGAGATGTAACGGGTTTCACCCGCTGCGAACTCGAGATCGAGGGAACCAAAGACTGCCTTGCGTGTGGACGAGTTGAAGCTCTTTCCATCCGTCAAACGCTCGCTGCCCTCGTAGAGGTACACGCCGGATGACGAGAAGTCGGAGGTGGATGCGAGGCCCATAAGAGCCACGTTCATCACATCAACGGTTGCTGCTTCGTCTGCGGTGAATTTGAAGGTTGCTACCTCCACACCGGACGCTGCATCTGGAACTGTTGCGGATGCTGGCGTGGACGATGCGAGCGAAACGCTCACGTCACCCGTGGTCGCTGCAGAACCCTCAACCGTCTGTGCTGCATCCATGATGGCGCTCACACCAGACGTGATGTCGTCGCCAGCAGTCAAGCTGCTGTCGTCGATACCAGAACCAGAAAGGAAGAACGAGCTTCGGAGGCCGTTTGCACTGCGGCCAGCGGAGCTGACCATGCGCATTTCACCGTCCCAAGCAATGTAGTAGTTACCACCGTCCATGTACAACATACCGTCGAAGGCTGTTGCGGTCATGAGCGAGGATCCTACCGTGTAATCTGCGAAGAAGACATCTGGGACGTCCTGAACGCGCGAGCTCCAGCTGGAACCTGCGAAGTCCACTGCGACATCCTCAGACTCAATCCAATGGATTGCTCCATCGGTGGACACTGCGTACACCTTGTCATCGGACTGGACTTTCACCCAGTACGAACCAGGGCGGTACACAATGTTTCCTGCAAGACTCAAGTCTGCAAGGTCACTGTCAGAAATTGTCATGACATCGTAGAAGTTCTCGTACCATGTCATGTAGGTCTTTTCGTTCGGGAACGTGTAACGCATCCCGTCGTAGCCATAGTAATACACCGTCGAGAGGGATGTACCCTTCACGAGGTCGCCTGCCGACGCAGCTGCTGCAACCGAAGGCTGCAACAAACCAGCACCGACAGAGAAGAGAATGGTTGCTGCGGCTACTGCCACGGACAACGCACGCTTCCCAGTTTGAAGAACATTTTGCATAACTTCCTAAATCCTTTTTCTCCCCCAAACGGGGGTGAAGAATAGAGGCGTGAGCGCAGCCATGCGGCTTCGACCTTTTTTGACGCTTGCCTTGAGTCGGGATTGTGTCTTCACAATCCCTTCGCACAGGGTCTTCCAGAAAAGATCCGGTGCAAAGGAACCATGAGGTGCGAACACCCGGGGTTCCCTACAGTATCTTGGATTGAACATTTTGCGAATCGGTCACCGGAGCTTCTTGAAGGCTCGTTTCCTCACCACCTCCGCCCTTCAATACCTCGCCCTCCGACACATCCACATTGAGCGACGCATCCATGACTGCCTGCGTGATTGCAACTTCGATTTCTGCGAGCGTTGCCTCAATGCCGCGAAGCAGCGATTCTACATGCGTCAAAGTCTCAAACGCCGATCGATACCCCCCTTGTGCAAACACCGTCATCGCCGGACCAACATCAGCAACGGCGATATTGATGCTTCGTTCAAGACGGAGCAAATCCTCATCCGTCACCACCGACGCATCAATGATCCCCGCGTGCGTTTCAAGTGA
This sequence comes from uncultured Gammaproteobacteria bacterium, assembly GCA_964625515.1. Classification (GTDB taxonomy): domain Bacteria; phylum Patescibacteriota; class Patescibacteriia; order UBA9934; family UBA9934; genus CAIKHN01. The sequence continues at coordinate 9,381 of CAZVBP010000029.1, read as the reverse complement.
TGTGCGAATCATTGCAACGCGATGCAGATCGAATGCACGGCGCGTTTCAATGGCGCTGAACTGACGACGGAACATGTCACCAAGCTCACGTGTGGATGTTTCCGTGGTTGCGGTTTGATGCGCCTGCACCGCAACGGCCACAGAGTGTTCTTGCGCAACCTGCGCGGTGGACTGTGCGTCCGTGACCGCAGCGGACTCTTCCGGCGTTGTGGCCGACGCTGCAGTCTTCGTCATAGCACTGTCGAGCGATACGAGATTCTGCTGCACCTGGCTTGCAGTCGCAACCGTCGTCACATCACCCGTCGCTTGCAACTCTTGTAAATTACGATTCGCCGAGGCGATCTCTTTCTTAAACGCATCCATCGTTTGCGTGACGAGCGAGGAGTCATGTGCCGATGTGTTTGCCTGCAACTGTGCAACCTCATTCAATCGACGACCGGCAAATTCCGTATGCAAGACCGCACGACGATCAAGTGTCGCGAGCTGAAGCTGGGTGCGCTCATTCAACATCTTGAGCGTGTACAACATGTCACCCGGCAAACTTTGCTCCGCAGCACTCACCGTGGTCATCAATCCGCTTGCGGCAAGGAAGATACCTGCCACACCAATCGCGACCGGCTTCGAGATGAACGACTGCGACAACCACATCACATATCGCGTGCTCATCACCGACTGTGTATCCACGCTTCCCACATCATCACCACCAATTGCCCGAAGGACCATCTGCTTCCGCTCAGCATGCACATCCAACGCAAATCCCCCAGCAGCAGGCCGGTGCTTCATTGCGCGAAGTTGTGCAGCAATCTTATTCATACAATCATTATTCTTTCACCTTCTCCTGCAGCGCCTTCTTCGCGCGGTGCAAGAGCACACGAATACTGTTTGGGGTCTTCTCTAAAGCAGACGCAATTTCCCCCACTTCCATTTCACTCAGGTACCGCATCACGAGCACCTCACGATATTCGTCCTTCAACGTCTTTAACTGCTCAAGTAATTCGTCACCGGCGATCTTTGTTGCGACACCTGCTTCGAGCGATACCCCAGAGTCCTTCTGCTCAGCAGTATCAATTTCCTCCGTCATCTTGTACTTCCGATAGAAGTCAGCAACGAGATTGCGCGCGATTCGGAAAAAGAACGCATTCATGTTATTCACCGGCCCCGTGGTCATATACTCCCAACCGCGGAGGAACACCTCGCTTGTCAGCTCGTCTGCATCCTCAACACGAGGAAGTTTAAAGACGAGAAAGCGACGAATGCGATCGGCAAACAGGTCGTAAATCTCTCCAAACGCCGCGCGGTCCCGATGGCGGTACACGCGGAAGGATAAGAATTTTTCGCGAATAGTGGACATGGAATAAGACGCAAGAAAATCGCCAGCATTACAGTGCGCAAATAAGCACGAATCTTAGCACTGTTTTGTGTTTTCGTCTATGATAGTGAAGACAAGAGGGATTGGAAAAGAGCGATCGTTCGGGGGACGTATAAAATTTGGCTAATATTCGCTGTAGACGTAAAATCAGCGCAAACATTACACCTATGGATGACTCCCCTATCCGCCTCTCGGTTTCAGAAGCTGCCAAGTTCTTTGGCGTAAGCACCCGGACCATCCGCCGCGCAATTACCGAGAAGACGGTGGACTATCTCATCGTCCAAAATCGATACAAAATCGACCTCGCATCGCTCCTCGACTGGGCAGAGAAAACCACCACCGTGAAGCACAAGCTCGCGAAGCGCGGGATTGGTCAGTTCGTTGATCGATGGAAGATCCATCCCGATCGATAGCGTATGGATACTCTCGACGGCCCACTTTATACGACGCTCCAAACTCTCCCCGCGTTTCCGTTTGGGCAGCTTATTCGACCGGATGCGGTCGGTATCGCAAAACAGAAGAAAGCATTCTTTGCCAACCGCACACTCCCCACATTCACCTACAGCCGCGCCGAGCGATTCGACCTTCCCGGATTTTTACAAAAACTCGACAGCGTAGAGTCCCGAATCGCCTCCTTTTCCGTCTCCGCAGATGTTCGGAATCTCTATCACGAAAAGTGCGCCGAAATTCGTGCACGCGCTGCGCTCATTTCTGCGATCGCGCGCAAGAACGATCAGGAGGTCACCGCGTGCGCGGATCTTCTCTACGGCACCCCCACACAATCGGAATCCGACCTCGCGCAAGAGTTCACGTCAATGCTCGCACAAGCACATGAGCTGCACACGCATAAAACACCCGTCACCGCCGAGCTCTTCACACAAATGGTGCGCATGATGCTTGAACGATACAATTTGTCGCACTGGAAAATTGTTCCCACGAATCGGTCGAGTGTGTCGATCATTCACGGGAAAGGCTCTCCATCGGCAACAATCAAGATCCCAAAAAAGTTTCTCTCCTCCCGTGCACGCGCCGCACGTGTCCTTACCCACGAGATCGAGGCCCACGCGCTCCGCACCAAGAACGGATTCTCGTCATCGATTCTCCTTCTTGGTCGAGGGCTGGCTGGGTACATCGCAACCGATGAGGGACTTGCAATCACCATGCAACAAAAGCTCGAGGGCGCACCATCAAGAGATCCTGGATTTTGGGACGCGTGGGCGGCAGCGCTTTCAATTACTCACGGTTTCACTGATACATTCGACGTGCTCTGCCGCGCACAAACCGCACTCAACATCGCAATGAACAAATCCGATGCCGAACATCATGCGCAAAATAGCGCATGGCGCCTCATGCTCCGCCTCAATCGCGGCATTCACGCCCCAGGAGCATCCGGCATTGGGTACCGCCGTGATCACATCTATCGCTCCGGCCTCCTTGCGGTGCGCGAGACAATCGCAACCCACGGCGAATCAACGATCCTTCCAATCCTGTTCGCCGGCCACGCCGCACTCCACCACATCCCGACACTCCAAAAGCTCGACATCACCGGAGAAACACCGGCGCTCTGCAGCAACGAAGTGGTGCGCGCGGTGATGCAGAGTCACGGATCACGGTCACACAAGAAATAACAGCACAAAAAATAAAACAATCGTCACCCCGAGCCCGGCAAAACCATAGTAAAGAACCTTCTTCGCGAGTCTATCGCCGTATGAAGGAACAGATGCAAAACGTTCGGGTTGTTCAGCTGCTCAAAGTCTGCGGAGCGCAATTGGTAGCCATCCAAATGGAACTTCGTTGCTCGTTAAAAATCCTTTGTACGTTCGAATCCAATGGCGAAGAACGGCCCAACTAAAAACAACAATCACCAAACTTATTGCGACCACGATCAGCAAAGGAATCTTTTGGAGAAACAACGCAAATGGCATCAGTCCAAGCATTGCGATTATTCCATAATCCATCCTGATCGCATCAATGAAATATCTTCGCTCATATTCGTTCATCTCAACAACAACATCGCCGTGCGCTATTGGCAACTGAGTCCGTGGTTGACCACTGCGGTAATAAATAATTCGATACAAACGAAATGCCGCATAAATCCCAAGCAGCAAAGGCGCGAACACGTCGTCCCAAACAAAATTCGTGTATACCATCAGCTCATATACTGCTAAAGCGTATGCAAGCATTCCCAAAATAGTGATGAGAAGTGATGACCGTGCATTCATATTTTTCGATGATCTATCTTTTTCTGTAGTGTATCAGCTCCGAGTCCACAGCAAGAGACCTGTAAAAAAATCACGGCGCATTACTGCGTCGTGATTTTTTTCTTGATGAGGATTAGCGCACCGCGAAGACTCCTTGGCGCACCATGGCATTTTTGCCATAGAGGGAAAGGGTTTCTCCGGCGATGTCGTCCCAATGATACGAATCTTCCACGAAGGTTCGTGCTGCATGACCAATGGCCGCTGCCTGCATTGGGTCTTGTGCAAGGTCGATAATGGAATCGGCAAGTGCACCAATATCGCCCGCAGGAAATGGCACACCATACTCACGAGCAACTTCCATGGTTTCTGGAATATCTGCCGCAATCACCGCCTTGCCATAACTCATCTCTTCAAGCACCGCAATCGGCAATCCTTCGCTTGTGGACGGATGCACCATAAAGCGTGCGCCCGCAAACAAAGCATCCAAGGAGTCACGTGTTTGATGACCAGTGAAGACCACCGAATCATCGTGCGATGTCATGAGATGAAGTTTGCGCACATAATCGTCCGTGAACGAACCGCCACCGATGATCGCGAGCTTGAGGGTGGCAAAGAGGTCGGGACGAAGCGCACGTGCACGCTGCCAAGCAGCAATGAGCGTGTGCGCACCCTTGTGCGCAACAAGACGAGACACCATTGCAACATATCCGTATGGCTCAAGGCCGAATGGGGAAAGCAACAATGGATCAACCGAGGTACGCACCGGCGTGATGCCATTCGGAATATAGGTTGCGCGATGACCCAAGGTGTTTTGCGCATATTGCGCAAGCGTCTTACTCACCGTAATGGTCTCGTTCGCAAACCAGAACGCAGCACGCTCACCAAGCGTAAGCGCAAGGCGACCAAAGAAGCCCCACTTTTCGTGCATACGGTCCACCGAGTGAAACGTCACCACGATCGTTGCGTGTGGCGCAAGAATGCGGGGAATCCACGCAAGAAGCGACGGACCAACACCGTGAAAGTGATAAACATCTGGACGTACCACGAATACGGCATGAAGCGCCGAAAAAAATGTATGCGAGATTGTGTCCAAGTTCTTCGTAGGAATACTTGGCGCACGAACCACAGCAACATTATTCACACGCGTGGTTCCCTTGGGGGTATACCAGCGACGTGCATACACGGTGACGTCGTGACCCATGCGGGTCAAACGCGTGGAAAGCTCACCAACGTGGGTTTCCACACCACCGCCGGAAACAACGCGATTCTTCATCGCGGCGCCACCAAACATGCCTTTTTGACCAATCATGGTAATTTTCATAACGGAGTATCATACCAATTTTGGGGCAAAAAGTCAACGCAAAATCGCACGGAATCAATACAAAAATATCGCGAATATTCGCGATATTTTGCACTTATCCCCCGTAGTTGCAGCTGCGGTATATTGCCAAGATTCTCTCAAGGTGCTCCTTGGGATCGCCGATCATTTGCGCCCGTGCGTGAGCCGCCTCCCCGAGCTGTTTTGCCCGATCATCGTCATCCAAAACCCGCTGAATTGCCCGTGCGAGCGCCTTTGCATCCCCCGGTGGAACCACCACACCCGCCTCCCCCACCACCTCCGGCAATCCGCCTCGCTTACTCACAATCACCGGCGTGCCCTGGCTCATCGCCTCAAGCGCAACAAGACCAAACGGCTCATGCCACAACGACGGCACCACCACCACGCGCGCCCGTCGCATCAGGCGCCACAACTCATTCCCTGGCACAAACCCCAAGAACCGAATCGATGCGCCACGAGGAATCATCGCCTTCAATCGCTCCTCATCCGGCCCTGTGCCCGCGATCCAAATTTCCGTGCCCTTCGGAAGATGCTTCGCGGCCTCAAGCAGCACGTGCACGCCCTTATACGATTCTAATCGCCCGGCAAACAGCACAAACGATTCTTTTTGATCGTGAAAAATTGTTCGTCGTGGATCAATAAGCGGTTCTGCAAATGCGGGAACAACCTCGATCTGATCGTTCGAAAATCCTTTCGCGATCATCACGTCGCGCACAAACGAAGACAAGGTGATGAATCGACAGACCGTCATGTCGTACGCCTTGGTGAATCGATGAAACTCCGAGATCATCTCCTGCGCGGCAGTCGCGATGTATGAATGCTTGATCCATCGCGAGCGAACAGTATCGCAAATTCCTGCGCCGTCGATCGACTGTTTTTTCTTCTCATCCCACAATGCGTAGTTCGCACTCACGAGCGAATAATCGTGCACCGTCATCACCACCGGAATACCACGCTCCTTTGCGGCCGCAAGTGGTGACGGCGAAAGCTGCGTGTACAAATTATGTGCGTGAATCACGTCCGGCTTAAACACGTCGAGCAACGCGCCGAAATTCTTATACGCCTCCTGGCTCCACAGTGCGCGACGAAATTGCCGAACTGCGCCAAAGCCCCACGCCACGCGCTTCGTCTCCATGTTCGACACAAAATAATCCTGCCACGGCGTGGGATCGTTCCGTTCATCGTGCATCGCAAACGGCGCAACAGCGTGCCCCGCCTCCTCTTGCATGCGCATGAGGCCACGCTCATAGCGGCTCGCACCATCGCGAGCGTGAAAGTATTTATGAATGTGAACGATGCGCCTACTACAGGAACTTCGCTCCCTTCCCTTCTGCGACCACCAACCCGCCGAACATCCAGAGATACACCGCGAGGGTGCGCGCTTCAAGATACGTCGCGAGAAACGCATTGAGCGCAACCGCAATCATCGCCGCAGCCACGCCAAGCGCAAGTGCACGGGTGTCGGCGTTCTTCGATTCGCGATACACGTGAATGCATGCGTAAAACAACGAGAGATACATCACGAGATACGCACCCACCCCAAGCGTGCCAAGCTCGCCCCACATGCTCATCCAATTGTTATCGATGTAGCCTTCCGTGCCATACACGCCGAACGGCAACCCCAAACGCTCGTACACCTCGGTATTCCCAAGCGCCGCAACTGCACCGCCGCCATACATGCCCGGACCATGACCAAACAAGGGCGCCGCAGGAACCACTGTGGCAACGGTATGCACAATCCAATACACACGCCCCAATCCAAAATACTCTCCACGGAACCGTTCCACAGAAAACGCTTCAAAGAAGCGCTGCGCAAATGATTGATCCGCGGTATCGATTAAGCGATTCACTGCGAGCCCTGTCACCGCCAAATAGACGGCGATCACCACCGGAACGATGAGTGCAGCCGCAATCACCCGCTTATCTTTCTTCATTACAATTGCAATGAACAAAAATGCCAGTACAAACCCAAACCACGCAGAACGAGAATACGTGAGCCCAAGCACAGGAAGCGCAAAAAAGAGCATGACCCACGCCGGCAATTCCTCGTCGCGCTTGAGCACACGTTCGTACAAAAAGGCCACCAGGAGCACCAAGAAAAACGCCATGAATGTTCCCAGCTGATCGTATCGACCCAGCGTGCCAAACACGCGCTGACCAGGGTCCCAAAATTGCGTGGTGCCCGCGGTAAGCTGCACATCGCCAAGCATGCGCTGCGCCGATGGCAACAAGAACGAATCAAGTGGTCCGCCAATAATGCGCTGTCCGTACCCAAGCACTGCTTGCACCGTCACAATAACGAGCATGACCGCAACAAGCTTGCGCGTCCATGCTTTGCCCGGCGCAAGATACGACGCCACAAAGAACAGCAAAATGAAACGGAAAATTTGACGAAGCCCTAGCACCGCAATCCATGGCGTGACGGTGTTCACCACCACCGATGCGAGCGCAAGCACGAGCACAATCACAAACGCAACGTCGATTGGCGACCGTCGCAGCTTAATACTCCCCGTCACCACGCGCCACGCCACCACACTGCACAGCAAATACACTAAAAGCTCCGATCCGTACCGCGCAAAAACATACACGTCATCACCAATCCACTTGAGCAAAAATGGTTCAAACGGCAAATATGCGGCCAGCGCAAACATCGTCCACTGCGGCTTTGCAAACGTGAACATCACCACCACAATCACCACCACGAGCGCAACAACGAGTGTTGACGAGAAGAAGACTGTGCCCAGAAATCCACACACGAGAAGCGCAAACAATCCAAAGAGCGCAAGGCGCGTTTGTTCCTCCGAAGCGCGATAGACCGAGCGAAAATTGGGGATCATGCGCAAAGTATACCTTACCCCATAAACGCCTGAATCCCCCGGTAGCTCTCGCTCCGGGGGATCCGTTCGTGCGTTCGATTGTTGACGGTGACTGCTACTGCTGACAGCCGACGGCGTCGACCCAGAGGGTCTCGCCCATATCGGCCACACCGAGCGTGACGGTGAAGGTGATCTCGCCCTCGAGAGTGGTGGAGAAGGGACCCACCACCGCGTGCCCCCAGCCGGAGCCGGGAGCGTCGTACATCTGCGGGCCGCTCTCCCCGAAGGAGTAGAGGGCCGAGGAGGACGTACCGGAACTGATCGCGGAGAACATGCAGTACGTGTTCCCCGCGCCGGCTGCGGTGTCGGTGATCACGCGCCACGACCCGGGGGCCGTGAGCGCGATGCTACACTCGTCGGTGTACCCGCCGGTGCAGTCCCACTCGGGGTCTGCGCCAGTGATCACCGTCCACCCGCCGATGCTGCCCACACCGATCGTCTCTTCGCCGTTCCAGCTTCCGCCGGTGGTGAAGAAGTTCGCCGTGCTGGCCACGTTGCAGTCGCTGTCCGCGAATGCCACGTCGCCATCGCAGTCCTCGTCGAGGCCCGAGTAGCAGTCCTGCGGCTCGCCCGGGTTCACGATGTCGCGAGCGTCATCGCAATCCGCGGCGTTGTCGACGTAGCCGTCCGGCGCCTCGCACAACAGCATGCTGTCGTCCGGGTTGCCGTAGCCGTCCAGGTCGCCGTCGGCGTACCAGGTGGGGACGACACCTTCGTCGATCCCACCCACGCAGTTGTCGTCGATGGAGTTGCAGACTTCATCTGCGTCCGGATGGACGCTGACGTTGTCGTCGTTGCAGTCCACGTCGTTGGTGTAGCCGTCGCCGTCGTTGTCGACGGGTTCAGTTCCACCATCGCCGCTGCCGCCGTCGGTCCCGGTGTCGCCACCGTCCGAGGCTCCACCATCCGTGCCCCCTCCATCGGGAGTGCCGCCATCAGACGATCCTCCGTCCTCCGCCCCTCCATCTCCGATCCCAGTGTCGCCGCCCCCATCGGAGCTGCCACCACCATCGGTCGATCCGGCATCGGTGCCGCCACCATCAGGGGTTCCTCCGTCCGACGTGCCGCCTCCGTCCTTCGCCCCTCCATCGGTCCCGCCGCCGTCAGATCCGGTGTCTCCACCGTCCGATCCGCCGCCGTCCGTCGATCCTCCATCGGGCGAGCCTCCATCAGTTCCGGTGTCTCCACCATCGCTCGATCCGGCATCGGTGCCAGTGTCACCGCCATCGGATCCTCCTCCGCCGTCGGTGCCTCCACCATCGGGGCTACCACCGTCGGGAGATCCTCCGTCCTTCGCCCCTCCATCGGGGCTGCCACCATCAGGCGACCCACCATCGGAGCCACCTCCATCCTTGGCGCCACCACCGTCCGTGCCTCCCCCATCGGGAGTGCCACCGTCAGGCGAGCCACCATCACCGATCCCGCCACCGTCGACACCGCCCCCATCCGGGGTACCGCCGCCGTCGCCAGCGAGGTTGCACACATTGGTGTATCCGCCGTTTCCGTTCTCCTCCACGCAGTCCCCAGTGGGAACGACGCAGGAGAGAAGGAGCGAGGCGAACAGAGCCGTGAAAGTCATCTCGAGCTCCGATGCAG
>CAZVBP010000028.1:11117-11466 GCA_964625515.1 uncultured Gammaproteobacteria bacterium | reverse complement strand
TCATCATCAACGGCAAGACGTATCGTGAATACGAACCGTCACAAGCGCAGTATCACTACCTCCATTTTCTCGATCAGCATTTCGACGTTGCACAGCCACAGCATCTTATTTTTGCATATTGCCAAGGGGAAATGAACCGCCGCAAGCATGATTTTTCATACAGCGCCGACACCTTCTGCACAACGATGCAAAGCAAAATCCTCAATGAGGACACGGCATCAAAAGACATCGTTGGTCGGGTACTCAAATCAACCAACCCAAACAAAAGGAATCGGACAAAAGCCCTCTATAAGCTGACGAATCTCGGTCAGGAATAGGTCAGAATCGGTCAGAAGCAAAACATAAACAA
>CAZVBP010000028.1:1968-11107 GCA_964625515.1 uncultured Gammaproteobacteria bacterium | reverse complement strand
GCACAGAAAATACGCTCGTTTTTCGCTCGAAAGCATAGGAACGCCATAGGGAAACCATAGGATTTCACGAGGGTGAATCAGTGAAGAAACAGCCATCATAAGGATGGTTGTTTTTTGATGCGTGGCCACGCCGAGAACACCGCATTACTCACCTCGAAATCCTTATGAACAACGAACTCGAATACCTCTCCCCAGAGGCATGTTTCCTGACGTTCGATCTCGGCTTGGCGTCGGCTCTCGTGACACTTGAATACGACCTTGCCGCAATCGACAAATCAAATCGCTCCAAAGCGCAGTTTATCTTCCGCCGTCGTGCGGGAATCGACCACGACATCAAGCGCTACTGGGACGGCGACCTGCTCTTGAGCGCACGCCATCTTTTCGACACGCAGAAGATGCTCAAGAACCGTTTGTACTCGGATTGATCTATGGAGATCAGTCCCGAACAACTCGATGTGTTTCGGGCGATCTACCGTGCGAAGTTCGGCGTTGAACTCACACCACAAGAGGCGCTCGAAAAAGCCATCGCCCTGCTCACGCTCATGAAGGCCGTGTACCAGCCCATGACCGAAAAAGACATGGCACAAGTGCGTGAGCGGAAATCACACCTAATGAACTCTGAATAACTATGGAAACCATTACCATTACCGAATATCTCGCCCGCAAGGGCATCGCCTACCGTGAAAGCGGGGGCGAGCTCGTCACACATTGCGTGTTTGGGGAGTGCGACAAAGACAGCCGATCCAACGAGGGACATCTGTACTTCAATCCGCAAACCTCCCAGTACCACTGCAAAAAGTGCGACGCCCAAGGAAACATCGTGACGCTCTGCAAACATCTTGGCGATGATCTGGCAGAGATCCGACCTGACGGCGGCGCTATCACACCAGTTCCGCAGCAGAAAAAGGCGAAGGCCGTGAATGTACAGCTCACGCCCGAATACATCGCATCGCTCCATAAAGCGCTTCCAGACCATATCCGTGAGTATCTCCGTAAACGTGGCATCCCTGATGCTGTCATCAATCAGCAACAAATCGGCTGGGGTGATTTCTACGGTCGCTCATGGATCACGATCCCCGTTACAAACGCAGAAGGCGTGTATGTCCTTCTCAAGCTCCGCAAAGACCCAGAGGACACAAATAGCGCAAACAAGATGATGGTCTATCCCAAGGGCGCACAGCACGAAATCTACGGCTGGGAGATGCTCAAGGGAAACGTCTCCGACCTCGTGATTTGTGAGGGGGAGTTCGACCGTCTCGTGCTCCTTGCAAACGGGATTCCTGCCGTGACGGGTACTGGCGGTGCGGCCACGTTCAAAGACGAATGGGCTCCGCACTTTCTGAAAGCCGAGCGTGTCTACGTCTGCTTTGACCGTGACGAAGCAGGAAAAAACGGAGCGACAAAGGTGTTTACGAAGTTCCTTGATCTCGACCATGAAAACGTCTTTTGCATCGACCTCCCCGATATGGGAGATGGGCGCAAAGACGTGACCGATTACTTCACGGTTCACGGGGGAGATGTTGATGCGTTCATTCGCTTGGCACGCCGTGTGACCAAGGCAGAGGTCAGCGACCGCATCGTGCGCATTGAGCGACCCTACAAACCCACGACTTTTGAGGAGTGGCACGACATCATCGCACACAACTTCCCAGAGCTTACGTTCCCCGCAGAGATTTGTTTGTCGATCCTCACCCAAATCCTCATTCACGAAATCGCAAACCCGTTCGCTCTCGTACTAGTTGGCGTACCGTCGGGTGGGAAAACCATCTGCATTAACTTCTTTGATGCGATTGATGAGCTCACCTACGCCACCGACAAGTTCACGCCCGCATCATTCGTGACGAACGCCTCAAACGTGAAACGAGAACAGTTGGCAGAGCTCGACCTGCTCCCCCGCATCAAACATAAAGCGTTTCTTGTTCGTGACTTGGCGACCCTATTCTCGAAGCGTGACGACGATCTCAACGAGTGCTTGGGCATTTTGACCCGTGTGCTCGATGGAGAGGGCTTATCGACCGACACGGGCATCCACGGTCGCCGTAACTTGAGCGGATCGTACCTGTTCATGATGATCGCCGCTTCAACGCCGCTACCAACACGCATCTGGAAAATGATGGGCTCCCTCGGCTCCCGCCTGTTCTTCTACTCCATGCAATCACGAGAAAAGGAAGTTGATGAGCTCGTGGCACAGCTCAAGAGCACGGCGTTCAAGGAAAAGGAGCGTGCATGCCGCAATGCCACCCGAAACCTCCTGTACACGATCTGGGACGCCCACAAGGAAGGCATCGTATGGAACCGTGATGCGGATTCTGATGAAACCGTTGCCGTCATCGCACGATGCGCAAAACTCCTCGCAAAACTCCGTGGCGTCATCAGCGTCTGGAAGGAGAAAAAGCACGACGATGGGGAGATTGATTTCGACTACACGCCACCCGTCATCGAAAACCCCGACCGCATCTCCATGCTGTTCTACAACTTGTGCCGAGGGCATGCAGTAGCCGTGGGACGACAACAAATCTCCCAAGACGACCTCAGGCTCATTGTTGAACTTGCGATTGATAGCGCCCCCACGACCCGTGCAGAGCTTTTCCGTGAGCTTGTTGCCTACGGGGGAGTAATGACGACCTCCCAGATTGAAAAGCGTCTCGATTGTTCCAAACCCACGGCGCTCAAAGAGATGCGCACGCTTGAGGCACTCGGCGTCTGCACGCTCAAAGAGCTCAAGACAGGTCAGGCGGGACAGCCCGAAAACCAAATCACACTCAACGAGGATTTCTCTTGGTTCTTCTCTGACGAGTGCCGTCGCATCCGAGGCGTGGAACACATCCCGCTACGGGACACGCTGTCAGATCTGGTTGATTGATTATCAATAAAGCAAACATGACCCTGTATATGTCTGAACAAAAGAAACCGAAGCCCGAAGAAAAACCAGTAGAGACGAAAGCGGTTGCGAAGCCGCTTACGCACGAACAGCTCCGAGGTTGGATCACGAAGGCGGCTATGGCTGACTGTGACCCCAAAAACGTCCTCGACCGTTTGGCAAAGTCATCGCAGGAATGGCGGGAGAACGACAAACCGAGCAAGGAGGTTGTAGCGAAAATGCACAGCGACATAGGCGATGCACTTCCCATCGTTGCGCTTGAGACACATTACTTGGCCGCTGAATCCGTAAGCCAGAGATACCGCCCGTTCGTCGTGCAGTTCGCACAAGACATCGTTGCGGAATACCAATGCAAAACGCCGAGCGAAAAGGCGCTCGCCCAAAGCGTCGCTATCGCATACGGGCGCATCCTTGAGCTCTCCAAGTCATTCAATAGCTCACAGCACATCGAGTTCTTGAGCTCCGAAAAGAACGGCTATTACGGAATGATCGCCAAGGAACTCGACCGTGCCCATCGGCAGTTCGCCTCGTCGCTTCTGGTTCTCAAACAGATGAAGTCACCGACTCTTGAGGTGAATATCCGAGCAAAGACGGCGTTCATCGCCCAAAATCAACAGGTGAATGCCACCTCCCCCGATCTTTCGGCGGGTAACGAAAAGAAGGTCTATGAAACCGTTGACCCCAAATGATTTCGGAACTCCGCTGACAGTCGAGACGTGTCCGAAAATCAAGATCGACGACCTTCTCAAACAGTGTCGTGAGGCCTTCAAGGAATCGATGATTACCTCCCAGCTCAAGATGATGGGCGTGGACATCGAGCTCATCGCCACAGAAACGAAGTTCAATGGTATGCGGTTCTGGTTCAAATGCCCGCAATGCGAGCGTCGTGTCGGGGTGCTGTTCAAACATCCCATCACCGAATCAATCGGATGCCGTCTGTGCCTTCACCTCCACTACCGCAAACAGCGTTACAAGGGCATGGCAGAACTTGGATAATAAACCTAATAACCTAATCGTATGAACATCACATTACACAAAGTCGTTCGTAAAATGCTCCTCAAGAAATACTATTTTGGCGCATGTCCCTGCATGCGTGAGGATCTCCCGTTCTTCAACGTCGGGAGCTCCCACTGGCTCTATTGCGACAAGTGCAGGGTGCGGTGGTGCGTTGGGGAAAACTCGTTCAGCGGCTGGCACTCCGAGAATGAGGAGATCTGGCGTGAGAACATGGGAAAGTACGGGGATTATCGCATTATCGACGGCGATGAGTTCCTCCGTGAGTTCGACGCAATCCCAGTGGAACCTACCATTGCTTCACAATCTGAAATGGGGCATAATGCAAGCGTTGATCCAACCAGCTTGCCGCCCCAATCGGCGCTATAGTTTTTGTCGCCCAAGCTGGGCGGCTCTGCCGACAAACTGCCTTTTGGGGCTTGCGAGTTGGATCAACCAGAGCCGCCCTTTTGGTATCCCAAAAAATCAATAAAGCATTTCTGACACTGTATATGTCTCTACTCAAATACTTTCTCTACGCACGCAAATCGTCCGAGAGCGAAGATCGTCAAGTCCAGTCGATTGAGGATCAAATCGACAAACTCAAAGCCCTCGCCCTCCAACTGAAAATCGAAATCGTCGAGATTTATGAGGAGGCGAAATCGGCAAAGCAACCAAACAACCGTCCTCTCTTTGCGGAGATGCTGGAGCGCATTGAGCGAGGCGAGGCGCAGGGTATCTTGTGCTGGCAGATCAACCGCCTTTCCCGTAATCCCGTTGATAGTGGCACGCTTCAATGGATGCTCCAAAAAGGCATCATCCAATCAATCCAAACGATTGACCGAGAATACAAGCCCACCGATAACGCCGTCGTCTTGAGTGTAGAAAGTGGCGTCGCCAACCAGTTCATCATCGACCTCCGTAAAAACACCATCCGTGGCATGGAGAGCCGAGTAAACAAGGGATGGATGCCCAACATGGCTCCTCTCGGCTATCTGAACAGCAAGGATGACGAGGGACGTGGGATCATCATCGAAGATCCAGAACGCTTCAAGCTGGTACGCAAGATGTGGGATCTCATGCTTACGGGGAGTCATTCACCGTCAAAGATCGTTGAGATTGCAAATACTGAATGGGGCTTCCGCACCCGCAAGATGCGTCGTATCGGCGGCAAGCCGCTCGGAGAGAGCACTATCTACCGCATCCTCAATAACCGTTTCTATGCGGGCATGATTTCGTATCGCAAAGAGTGGCACAACGGGAGCCACAAACCAATGGTGACAGCCGACGAGTTCGATCACGTCCAAAAGCTCCTTGGAAAAAGCGGCAACGCCCGACCTCAAGTCCGAGAGTTCGCTTTTACTGGCTTTATTCGGTGCGGGGAATGCGGATGCCTGTACACGGCAGAGATGAAAACAAAGCGTATCAAGAGCACGGGGGAGTTCAGACACTACACCTATTATCACTGCACCAGAAAGCGCATAGATGTGGAATGCTCCCAGATTTCTTGCGTGCGTGAGGAGGTGCTACATGAGCTCGTGGAGAAGGAGGTATCAAAAGTCACTATTCTCCCAGAGTTCCGAGCATGGGCGTTGGAGAACCTCGGCAAAGACCATGACAACGAAGTGACCAAGCGCACGAAAGTGTACGAATCCCAACTTGCGGCCATCGCTGAAAACCAATCACAGATTGATAACCTCACCCGCATGCGGGCACGGGACTTGATTGACGATGCCGAATACATCCGAGAGCGTGATCGTCTGAAAGCCGAACAAGCAGAGTTGCGCAAAGAGATTGATAAAACAGAAAACCGTGCTGACCGATGGCTTGAGCTTACGGAGGAGCTGTTCGACTTTGCCACCTATGCGCACAGCGCCTTTCTCAAAGGCAATCTGCAACGCAAGAAAGAGATCATGATGGCATTAGGTTCGAACCCGACGATTTTGGACGGAAAACTCCGCATTGAGGCACATCCTTGGCTTGTTCCTATCGTAAATGAGTATCCAGCACTCGAAGCCGAGTACCATAGGTTAGAACCAATGAAAAATGGCCAAGACAAAAGTAAAAGCGACCATTTTGCAACGGTCGCTTCCACTTGGCTCCGGGGGCGGGGATCGAACCCGCGACCTGAGGATTAACAGTCCTTCGCTCTGCCGCTGAGCTACCCCGGAATAGATGGACTTCCCTGTTTGGTCTATTTTGGGCTCACTGCGTCGCAAATTCGTTCAACGTACCAAGAAGTACGTCTCACGAACTTTGCTCCTCGTTCACCCAAACTAGCCTCAAACGGGAAAGTCCATAACCAATCTTTTTGACATGATTCCTTCAGAATCAGGCGTCGGGAGAATATCATGAGAAATACGGGTCGGCAAGATGATGGCTGGGGAATTATGCAAAGACGAGGCGCCGAGCCTCGTCTTTGTGAATTGCGATGGAGATGAGAATTATCGCCCTACTCCCAGCACGACTCGATCGAGTTCACGGAGTGATAGGCGCGTACCTTGCTGTAATCGGACGAGCTGTAGATCGTGCTCCCGATGGAGTAATCACGCTTGAGGGAACCAACCACTGTCACCACGTAGCGCGTCCAGGACGATCCGTAGATTGCACGCGCTGCGGATTCGGTGGCGATTGGTCGGAGCACCGATCCCTTTTCCACTGCATACACCGTGGACGACCCTGAGAACTTCACGAGCGCGGTGCCTGGGCGGAATGTAACATTCTCCCCCGTGGGCATTGCACGCAACTGCTGCGGCGAGATGATCTTCAAATTGCTGTACGATGAGAACCACGACATGTACACACTTTCCGTTGGGAATGCATGCTTCTTGCCATCGTTCCCGTAGTAGTAGACCGCATGACAATCGTCGGATACCGGTGCGAACGAATCGCATTGCGCCTTCACTACTGTGCCACGAGGCACATTCACGACCGGTTTGCTCAACCCATCATTCCCGTACGGAGTTGCAGATCCGCGGGAAACAACAACCTGCGCTGTGCCACCCGTGGTGTAGTTCCCGTCGCCATCCTTACAAAATGCATACACGCTGTACGTTCCCGCAGCGCCAAACGTATGCACAAGATCAAACTTCTGGTGATGAAGCATGTCCGCAGAATATGCGCGGGACGTCATCCCGTATTCTTTTCCGTTGATCACGAGCACACAAAATGACGTGCGAACATCGTCGCTTCCAGAATCGATCGTGAACGTCACCGGCGTTCCCACTGTTGCCTTTGTTGGCGTGACGCTTGTGACACGCGGACCAACGGTGTCGATCTCAATCACAATCGACGCCGACGTGCTCACTCCCCCGTCGTTGCTGTGCGCACGCACGTAAAATGTGTGCCAACCGTTGTTCAGTGGCCAAACGGTGTAGCTCGACGTATTGCCAAGACTAATCCAATCGCCATTATCGACGAGAATTTCATACCATGTTGCCCCGGCACTCTTGGTCCAGGTAAACGTTGGCGTGGTGTCGTTGGTATACACGCCGCCAACCACGGAAAGGCCTGCTGGCGCATTTGGCGCGGCAAACACGGTTCCCGTCATTCCGAACACCGTTGCAAACACGAGGAACGTCGCCGCAACGCGCGACAGTGTGCGATTGATCATAGTGGCAAATATTACCCTCCGATGCACGTATTTAGGCCAGAAAATGGCATTTCTGTCAATTATTCGGCCTCCACGGTATCATCCTGGGGCTATGATCCCTCTCAACATCCAAAACGTTTCAAAACACTTCATTCTTCCCAACGGAAGCACACTTTCGGCGGTGAACGACGTCTCTCTTGCACTCGAGCCGGGCAAAATCCACGGCCTCCTTGGCCCAAACGGTGCCGGAAAGTCTACGCTCATCAGTATGATTGCGGGAATGAGCCTCCCATCATCGGGAACGATCTCGCTGTTCGATATCGACGTCGTGGCCCATCCCGAACGCGCAAAAGCGATGATCGGCATCGTTCCTCAAGAAATGGTGGTGGAAATGGCGTTCACCGTGGAGGAGGTGCTCTATTACTTTTGCGGCATGTATGGCGTTCCCGCATCAGAGCGCAACGACCGCATCACCCAAGCACTCGACGATCTCCAACTTGCAGACAAACGCCATGAGAAAGCAAAGGCGCTCTCCGGCGGCATGAAGCGACGGCTCATGATTGCAAAAGCAATTCTTCATCGTCCAAAACTCCTCATTCTTGATGAACCGACGGCAGGAGTCGACGTAGCGCTCCGTCAAAAAATCTGGGAACTCGTGCGTCGCCTGAACGCCGAGGGAACGACGATTCTCTTTACCACACACTATCTGGAAGAAGCAGAGCAGCTCTGTGAATCCATCACGCTCATCAATCACGGAAAGATTATCAAGCAAGGAAAGTTGAAGGACATTCAACGTGAGTTTTCGAAGAACACGATTCACTTCACACTCTTCGACAGCACCGTCCCACATCTCCCCGGCGTCAACGCTATTGGATCGGACTTTGAGTTCCCCATGCAAAATCTTGGCGACGATGTTGCGGCACTCGCGGCGCATTACGGCGACAATCTCAAAGATGTACGCAGTGAAGCGGCATCGCTTGAGCAAATCTTCTTAACGTTAACCAAAGAAGCGTAAGTATGCATACTCCCATGATTGCGTTGTACGCACGAGAAGTAAAACGATTCCAGAAGCTCTGGATGGACACGATTTTCAATCCGATTGTCTCCGTTGGCTTGTATCTTGCCGTCTTTGGGGTGATTGCGGGCGATCGTGCGGTGGACGGGATTCCCTATATCACGTTCATTTACGTGGGCTTGCTCTCCATGAACCTCATCAATGCGAGCATGTCGAACCCATCGTTTGCGCTTATTATCAGCAAGAACATGGGCACGATTGTGGACTTGCAGGTTGCGCCCATCGCCCCATGGCGCGTGGGCCTTGCATACGCACTTGCGGCGCTCACCCGCGCAGTGGTCACCCTTGCCGTTGCACTCATCCTCACTGCGTGGCTTATCCCGTGGGGCGGGATTGCGCATCCACTTCTGCTCCTCGTTGGCATTATCATCACCGGCGTTGAGTTTGGCATGCTTGGCGTGGCGTTTGGAATTTGGGCAAAGAATTTTGAGGCGCTCATGTTCATGACCACGTTTGTGATGCAGCCGATGCTCTTCTTGGCCGGCGTGTTCTACCCCATCAGCGCACTCCCCTCACCATGGAATGTGGTAAGCATGGCAAACCCACTGCACCACAACATCAACCTCTTGCGCTTCGCAACCACAGGGTATGCCGACGG
>CAZVBP010000028.1:0-1868 GCA_964625515.1 uncultured Gammaproteobacteria bacterium | reverse complement strand
CGCACAGAATTTGCGTCGTTCTTCCCCATCGACACGTACATCACCAATCCCATCTCCGCGATTGCCGTGGTTGCACCAAACTTTGACGACATGTTTGTTTCGGAAGTTTCTGAGCCGTGGATTTATCAAACGGATACGAAGGCGCTCGTGAAAGCACTTGCCGACACACTCCCGAGCAACGTGACGTTCACGCCAAAAACTGTTTTTCTCGGCGTGGATGATGCGAGCAATCCGACCGCGGCAAGAATCCGAACGCAGGGACACGATGAGGAGCTGCTTCCGATGCAGTTTCTTGTGGGTGCCGACGGCGGACATTCCAAAGTTGCTGCGTCAATCCCCGCGCTCTCGCAAAACACGCGATTCCTCTTTGGCTACGAGCACGTATTCTTTGGCGACGTCTTGCGCGGCCATCGTCCGCACGAAACAATTTATCACTACTGGTTCGGCGAGTTTTCGCTCGGCTACGGCGGCTGGCTCTCCCCGACCATCGTCAACGGACGCAAAGCATTTCGCATCGGCCTTGCAAAACTCATGCGTGACCGAGGCGACGCAAAAGCGCTCATGGAAACGTTTGTGCAAAAACTCGTCGCGCGCGGCGACATTCGCATCGACGGCGATGTGGACGGACCGGGATACATCTTTGGAAGTCACATCCCCATTGGCGGCACACGCAATGTCATTACCCACAACAACACGCTCCTCATCGGCGACGCCGCAGGATTTTGCGGTGCGTTTGCGGCAGACGGAATTAAAGGATCAGTGGTTTCTGGCAAAGAAGCCGCAATTCTCATTCCGCAATTCTTGCGCGGCAAGCCCGATGCACTCAAGCAACTTCGCGCACGCATCGATACCCACGGCGGATTAATGGGCTATTATCGCAGGCAACTTGGGTACCGATGGATCTGGGACGTGATGCGACGCGATCGGACGTTCACCGCAATGTACAACATCATCGCCGCAGAGCATGAAACGTTCTTGGAGCAATTTTGCGACAGCAAAGATAAGCACCGCAGCCTTGCACGCACCGTCCTCAAGTGGAAACATCTGTTCCGACTGCTCACGTACAGCGTATTCTGGGCGATTGATGCGATCACGTACGTTGCGAAACAAGAGTGAAAAACGCGCTAGCGACGGTGAAGTCGGTATATCGGGATTACCCTCGGTGAAGGCGATGATTGTGAAATTCGAATACGAGCGCGACACATGCACCGATCATGTACGCCGCAAAATCCCCCCAATCAAACACCGCACCAAGAATCACATCGCGTGCGGTGTTTTGTGTTGCAATGAAAAGCTGCGCGCACTCAATCCCAACCGCAAACGCAAATGCAACCAATGCACCCATCCACCATTTGCGAAAGAAGGCACCAACCACGATCGAAAGAAATGTCACGACAACCACATCCCCCATCGACCCTCTCACAACATTCACCCCCGGACCAGCGTACAGCAAAATCAAAAGACCGATGATGAAGAGAATCGCGAGAATCAATAATCGACGTCGGGACATATTGCGAAAGTATACTGTGTGTGATCGTGATGATGGTCAAAGCGGTGAAAACGATGAAGGCGGTCATTTGTGATTTTGATCCTGAACGAAAGTGAAGGATCTCGAGCGAGCCTACCCGTGTCCGTTCCATCTGGCAGAGACCCTTCGCCTTCGCTCAGGGTCGAGTTTCTCAAGCGAGGATGTATCCGATGCGTTCCCCCTCCTTACGAAGGAGGGGCTAGGGGTGGTGGGAAGCTTTTCACCTTCCCCCAAAATCACATCACCGCGACTCTCGAGGAGAGCCGCGGTGGCGTCGTTGTTGGTGCGTACGATGATCTCAAAGCCTCCTACCCTTGGTGTGAAGGCCGATACATTCGGG
>CAZVBP010000027.1:0-11754 GCA_964625515.1 uncultured Gammaproteobacteria bacterium | reverse complement strand
GCATTCTGCCCATTGCACCGTGCGAGCGCACACCAAAAGAACATTTTGATTTTGGTGCGGCGCTTCGCGATATTCTCGTGTCGAGCGATGCACGCATTGCAATCATCGCCGCCGGTGATGGTGCACACACACGATCGGAGGATGCGCCCGAAGGATTTCATGCGGACGGCGAAACGTCGGATTCGCTACTTGCAACACTCGTCACCGAGAAGAATACCGCCGGACTGCTCCAAATGGATCACGACCTCCTGCAGAATGCACACAATGGCAATTACCGTCAGATCGTCATGCTTTTTGGCGCGCTTGATGGCACACCCGTGGAATCGCGCATTCTTTCTCACGAGGCGCCGTTTGGCATTGGGGCGATGACTGCGGAGTTTATCCTTGAGTAGCGCTGTGTTTGCCCGCGTCTACCCAATGATCCGCATGCCAAGACGATTTGGATTTTTTGATTATGAAATCCCGAACACGATGTCGCTCGTGCCGGGCGACGTCGTGCGCATTCCGTTTCGCCAGCGCGACGTGTGGGGCGTCGTGACCGATGTGCGTCCGAACACGGATGAGAAAACCACGCGGATGATTCTCTCGAAAGAGCTTACGTTTTCCATCGATCCCAATCACATTGCGTTCCTGTGCACGATCGCGCTCGAGCTTGGACAATCGGTTTCTTCTGTTTTTGCTACAGCGTTCGAAGGACTTCTCCAGGAAGCACCTGTACGCATCACCGCACCACACAACCTTTCGTCACCGTCGATCGACATCCCCACAATGGAAACAGTGAAAGCGCTTCTTGCGTATCTTGGAACGGAGCCCGCATGCGCCGCAGCGATTGATGATGAAACGAGCATCGTCCTTGCACATGCGCTGTGTAAAACGTCTTCAGGTCAGATATGCGTCGTTGTCCCAAGAGAACGCGACGCCACCCGCATCGCAACGCTCTTGTCGACCTTTGCGCCCGCGGTCCTCACCGGGAAAACACCACTCCGATCTCGGAACACCATCATTCGTGGGTGGCGATCGGGAGCCCTGCGTGTGCTCGTGGGCACGCGCCAAGCAGCGCTCTTATCGCCACATGCGCTCGAGGCAGTTCTTGTGTACCAATCCGGTTGCGACGACCACGATGCACAGCGAAGAAACCCGTACATCGATTCTCGACGTGCGGCACGAGCGCTCGCCGCGCAGTACGGTGCTCGATACGTCTCCTGCGACCCGTTTCCTCCTGTTACTCGCACCGAGCCAATCGCCCCGGTCCCCAATGAACATCATGATTGTACGGTGGTGGATATTACTCACCACGGCGAACGCACGCCGTATAGTTTGATCACGCAAACACTCCTCGATGCTATAAAATTGGCTTTACACAGCCAAAAAAAGGTGATACTCTTTCTCAACCGCAAAGGAGTCGCGAAACGCCTCGAGTGCGGAGCCTGCCATCACGTGCCCTTTTGTGGGACCTGTGGAAGTCTCCCAACTGTTCGTCTTCACGATCTTCTCTGTACGAGCTGCGGGACCGAAATGTGGAAACCCACAGTGTGTCCAGCGTGCCAGTCGCCAAAAATAGGCCTTCGTGCCATCGGCGGCGAAAAGCTTGCGGCCCATTGTGCTGAGCTCTTTCCATCCGCAACAATTGCAACCGTTGCAAAAGGATCGCCACTCCAAGAGGCAGATATCACCATCGCCACAGAATTTTTTTGGAGCTCTGTCTATACGCCGTTCCAATCATATTCCTTTGGTGTTGTTGCGGAGGTCCTTGCAGATATCGGCTTTACTGCGGGAAGTTACAGCGGCGCGGAAGACACCGCACGACGGATGGCGCGCCTGATGCATTTTGCAAAACGTGAAGGCGCAACGTGCATCATCCAAACCGTTGCACGCGATCGCCTCTTCACATTGCTCGGCGCATCACATGCATACCAACAAGAACGTCTCGCACGAGAAAAATATCACCTCCCACCGTTTGGCGTGATCGTCACGTTCACGCATTGTGCGCTCTCCGATCTTCCACCAACAATTGCCGCTCGCGTCGTCGCCCAGAACAACACCTTTGTGGCAAAAATTGATCACGAAACATTTCGATCGTGGCAACAACTCTTCCCCACGATTCCCGACTCCGTCAAAATTCATATTGCCCAATAATCTATGGCAAGAATTGTCCTTCATGAACCTGATGACCGTTTGCGCGTGGTGAGCGAAGTCGTCGATCTCGCTCGCATCACCACGCCCGAGATGACGCTTCTCATTCAGGAACTTAAAGAAACCATGGGCAAAGAAAATGGCGTTGGCATCGCTGCCCCGCAAATTGGCGTCCATGATCGTGTGATCATCGTGGAAACAGATGGCGTTCCCACCGCATATATCAATCCAGTGATTACGGAACGCTCGTTTCGCATGGTGGACAGCGAAGAAGGATGCTTGTCCGTTCCAGGCTGCTGGGGCGTGGTCAAGCGCCACCGCTCCGTTTCAGTGAAGGCCTTCGCTGAATCTGGCGAACCCGTATCCCTGAAAGCACAGGGGCTTCTCTCCATTATCTTCCAACACGAAATCGATCATCTTGACGGTATTTTATTTATCGATCGTGCCGAAAAGATCCGCAAAGCTTCCACGCTCTAGCCTATGCGCGTGCTCTTTTTGGGAACCCCCCAGTTTTCTGCCGACATCCTTGCCCAACTGCTCGCTCAACCCGAGCTCACGATTGTTGGCGTTGTCACGCAGCACGATGAAGCTGTTGGACGCAAAAAGACGCTCACCCCGCCGCCCACAAAAACACTCGCAATGCAGCACCGCATTCCAGTATTTCAACCAACAATCTTAAAAGACGAGGCCTTTCTCGCCGAACTCGATGCGCTCCATGCCGATGTTGCCGTGATCGTTGCGTTTGGACGCATCCTTCCCCGCGCACTCCTTGCCCGTATTCCACTCGGATTCATCAATCTTCATCCGTCGCTTCTCCCAAAGTATCGCGGGCCGTCGCCAATGCAAGCCGCACTCCTTCATGGCGACGAGGTTACGGGAGTAACGATCATGAAAATCGATGCAGGAATGGATACCGGTCCAATTCTCGCACAACACACCATCGATCTTTCTCCAACCGACACCACCACATCGCTCACCACAAAAGTTGTCGCGATTGGCGGCCCACTGCTCATTGATTCGGTCATTGCATATACCAACGGATCGCTCGTTCCCGTGCCACAAGAAGGCGAAGCATCGCTGTGTGGGCTGCTGACACGACACGATGGAGTAATCGACTGGAACACCTCGGCGACACATATCGATCGTATGATCCGTGCGTTCACGCCGTGGCCGAGTGCATCGACCACATGGATGATCGATGCTGCTCCGCTTCTGATCAAAATCTTTTCCGCTACTCCAGTTGCGCTCGTCCGCGGTGGCGCACTGGGCGTCCCGTATGTTGCGAACGGTCAATTGTGCGTCAACGCCGGCGATGCATCAACGCTTCTCGTCCACGAACTCCAGCCCGCGGGCGGGAAACGCATGACCGCAGACGCGTTTATCCGTGGATACATGAAGAACGCCTCACTCAACGATTCCGCAACGTTGGCGTAGGAGAAAGCGACGAGATCGGCGCCATGCGCGGACGAACGGGCACAGGATCTGTTGCACGAATTTTCGATCGCCATGGAAGAAATGGCATCACAAATACCATGAACCCGAGTCCGATGGGATGGTTCAGATACGGTGAGAACGTATGCGTTGCATACAGCGCAACAATTCCACATGCCAACCCTACCGCAATCCATCGCGACGCGTCTTGGTCTGCCATCGATCGAAATCCCGCACGGAGCACCACCGCGAGATACCATAAAAATGCAAGAAGCCCGGGAATGCCCATCTTTAACCAAATGTCGTGATATCCCCATTCAAAACGATACGTCGTCCACTGCCCCTCCGCGTGAGTAGCGCGAATACGTGGATCATCCGACGTATACGTGACTGACGTTCCAAATCCGTTCCCCACAACCGGATGCAACGCGATGTTCTCCATCATGGGACCAAGTAAATTCCACCTGCTCGACACCGCAAGTCCGCGCGTGTCGTCGTTTGCTCCACGGTAATACGGCGTTTGCGTGAGATCCGGCCGTTGCGGTAATGGAAATACAACCACAACCCAAAGCCCAATGATCGCAAGCACAAGCGATACGATTCCGACCGTTTTCAAGCCCACAATCTCGCGAACTTTTATCCGATCCATGATGAGTGCGCCGGCAAGAAGTACTCCGCCCGCACACAGTCCAATCCAGAAACTTCGCGATTGCCCACCGATATCGACCGCAAAGAGCACCGAAAGGAGCACAATCAACGCCGATGCTTTCCCAAACGACACACGGAGAAACCCCGCTCCCGATGCAAGGAGTACTGTGAAAATCATCACCACAAATTGCCCTTGTGCAAAAATTCGGAAATACCACGGTCCATTAGGCAACATCGACACGAGCCATGATGGACCGGACAGAAGTGTCGCCTCCGCAATGCGCGCATCACGCACGAATGTATACACGGCCCAAAGCCACTCCACCGGAAAATGGGTAAAGACAAACATGAGCGCGAGCGACGACCCAGCCACCCACGCACTTGAAAGCGCGAGCGTCCACAGCATGACGCGCTTCGCGGCAGGCGTCCACACAATCATCGCAACCGGAATCATGTATGCGAATGTCACATACCCGTTCATGTCATCGAATGCATCCATGAAACGGTTATTCGCGAAGCCCGTTATCGATCCGAGTGCGACTGCAGCGACGAGCAAAAGAAATGGGACGTCACGCTCGGGTACGATGCGTGGCATCACACGTTTCATCACCATGTGATATGCAGTACCAACCATCACTGCCGCAAAAATGCCCATGCGAATTCCTACCATCGTCCCGCCAAGAGACACATCGATGATATGGCCATGGCCACCAATGAATATTTCAAGCATTGCGAGCGCGAGCCCCCATACGAGTGACCGTGACGTGATTACTCCAACCGAAAGAACAAGAAGCACGAATGGAATCGCGCTCCATACGGAATGCTGCACGAGCCAGGCGATCGCGTGGAATACCCCAATCCCGATCAAGGCATACATCGTATTCCGATCAAAAAACTGCTTGAACAATGTGGTCATACATCATGATGCTTCTGCGCAATTGCCGCCCGTGCGTCAGTATACCGTTTTACTCGCTCTGGCATCCATCCAATCAGCTGCCAGGGAAGTTGATAGACAAACGATGGGAGCCACGACGATCCGATACGCGATTCACCGTCGACGTGCACGCGAAACCATGTCCCAGGGACGAGCGTGCCAACATACCCCTTTTCAAGCATGGAAAGCCAAACATCCCAGTCTTGAAAACGTTTTACTGCGACGTCGAATCCTGGAAAATCTGCGCGTCGCACAAGCGACGTGGTATGCACAAAATTCATCGTGCGCAAACGTGCTGCATCGAAGGCGACTCCGTGAAACTTTTTCCAGCCGAATCGAAATCCGCTGTATGCATAACGTGCATCGGGATTGCTTCGCAATGCCGATACGAACGCGTCGATCATCCCCGGCTTCATCACCACATCCGCATCGGTGACAATCACAAATTCACCAGTTGCACGCGCAAGACCAGCGTTTCTTGCCGGATTTGCACCTTGGTTTTCTTGATGGATGATCGTTGCTTTCCCTCCATACCGCTCAAGAACATCAGCGGTTTCGTCGGTTGACCCATCGTCGACGACGATGATTTCAATCGACGGGTATGTTTGTGAAAGCACCGAATCAATACAACGCGCGATCGATTTTCCGTGCTGATACGTCGGGATAACCACCGATACCACTCCGTTCCCTTGTTGATTCAGGACACGAGGCGGAATGTCTCCAAACGCGCCCATGGTCTTCTCACGAGTAAACAATGCAAGCACCCGCGCACGAGCCGTTGTGCCAAGCGATGCGCGCAATGATGGATCGTCACAGAGGCGTGCCAACGCAACACGGAGCGCATCGGGAGTATCGGAAATCAGTATTCCTGTTTCCCCATCAATTACCGCCTCGTCAACACCAGGCTGCGCCGTTGCAACAACCGGTATCGCAAATACTCCAGCCTCAAGATAAACAATCCCGAATCCTTCACGATCGCTCACCGTTCGCGTAGTAGGCATCACGAAAATGTGGTGCGATGCATAGAGTTCGGGGAGCTTTCCATCGGAAACGTGCTGGAGGAGTGTGACGCGCTCTTCAAGACCACGTGATACGATCTCGCGCTTCAGTGTATTACGCATCGGTCCATCACCCACAATGGTGTACGTGGTGTTTGGGAGATCCACCATTGCTCGGAGCACTTTTTGATGCCCCTTTCGCTCGACCAATCGCCCAACGGTCAACAGACGAATCGGCATGTGCGGCATATGCACATTCCCCTTCCCTACCAACAAATCCGACGCCTCCACAAATGCATCGGAAACGCACGGATAGAGCACGAGACAAGGTCGATGCGAAAATATCGACACTTCTGCTGCCAGTGCTTTTGAGTTCGCGAAGACCCGTCGAGCACCACGCAACACACACCACATCACGACACGCTTTCGAAACATCGATCGCGCTCCGTCGAAATCGAGACCATGCAGCATCACGTCGTATGGCGTCCTTGTCATGATGCGATACAGGAGCGCTGCAGTGCCCACAGGAAGTACATGGCTCGTCAGAATGACATCGATGCTCTTTCGGTATCGCCAAAACTCCTTCAGCATATCGGCGTATGCGGGAAAACCCTTCCACATCACCACGCGAATCGTCGGAAACGTCTGCGCAAGGCTTGCAAGATATCGTGCAACGCCACCGCGTTTGGGAGGATAATCCGGGGTGGGAAGCAAAAATCGTTCCATATTACTTGCGGATCAGTGCACGAACCAAAACAAGATGCGACGGCGCAAGTGCTCGTGTGCCCCATGCCACGGCAAAGAACACCGCCGCACCAATTGGAACAGACCACATCCACGGAATGACCATCTTCACCATCGTCACCACAACAAACATCACAACACCAGCTAAGAGGAACCCGCCAACCGATCGAACCCACTCCGAGAGTGTTGCATGAATTTGCCGCTGAATCATGATCGCACCAAGCGCAAACATCGTAACAAAGCTCAAGATCGCAGCAACACTTGCTCCGGGGATACCAATCAGCGGAATGAGCACGATATTCGCTACGATGTTCACCACCATCGTTATGCCCATAATCGCAGTTTTCGTTGCTTGCCGCCCTGTGGCATTCAGGAGCGACCCCACCGGAAAATCGAAAAAGATTGGCAGAAGAACGAAGATGAGGATCGATAACGGGAGTATCGACGGTGCATAGTCACGTCCATACATCATGTCGACAATTTCTGGCGCCAGTGCAGCAACACCAAACACAATCGGCGTCACAAGCAACCCCATATACCACTCTGCCTGAAAGAAGACGCGCTTCAACTCGTGAACATCGTCAACCAACGATGATAACTTTGGATACAGCGCGCCCACAAATGCGAGTGGCAAAAATTGAAATGCGTATGTGAGTTTATACGCCACACTGTATAGCCCCACAGATGTTTTCCCGAGAACGATATTGAGCGTAAACGAATCGACGTAGGAATAGATTTTCACGAAAACTGCAGCGAGGAAAAATGGAAAGGCGGTTTTCAATGTACGCACGGCACCCTCGTGCGAAGGAACAAACGCGCCAGCACCAAGACGCTTCCAAACGTGATAGGCCGAGAACAATGCGTTCCACACACTGCCGAGCACAAGCGCTCCAATGAGTGCTGCAAGGGAAACAGTGGAGCTCGACCAATCGGAATTCATCCCTTCAGTAATCGCGATCACGCCCGCAAGTGCCGTGATGCTCTGACCAACAAATATACCGATCGCTTCATAACGGAGATTCTGCATGCCGCGCAAAACGCCATAAAAGGTCAACGATAGCGTGTCTGCAAGCATGATCGGGATCGCAAATCGAACCAACAGCGACGACGCCTCGCTGAAGCCCATGAGTGGTGGAACAAGAAACGCGAGAAGAATTGTGACCGGAATTGCAACAACCTTAATTCCCAAAATTCGCCGCAAGAGATGCTTCGCGTCGTCTGGCTTGCGCGCCACATCACGGACCAAAACCGACGTGCAGCCCAAATCGTCTAGAACACCAATTGTGGTCACCATTGCAAGCGCCAAAAAATAGGCTCCGGTGTCCTCCACGCCAACAACTCGTGCGATCAACGCAAAATAAAAGAACGCGACCGCTTTCTGTACTATTGACGCTCCGGTAAGTAAAGCGGTGTTTTTTGCGAGCGTAGACATGGGCATATTATACGGCCTTTTTTGGCGAAAATACAGCCTTTTCCCCACCCAAACCTTGATTTTTTGGCTAATTTCTGCTATAGTTCCCGGTTCGCTTTCTTCCTTTTGTCCGCCCGTATGATGACCGATGCTCGCAAAACTGGGTTGGGATGGTTTTTGGTGGCAACACCAATTCCTCTTTTGTTTGCAACCCTGGTGGGATACGCCGTGGTCACGTTTCTGATTACCCAATCACTCGAAACAACCACCGCTCCCACCATTAGTCGCACCGTGGCATTTACCCTTGGTCTTGGTGGTCTTTTCGGGACGCTTGGGGTGTTTTTGGGCATGCCAATCGGCATCTATCTTCTCGCATCCCGCGTGCCAAAAGAACTCGAATCCCGTCACGACAAAACGTCGTTGCAGCTTCAAGAATTCCGATCGGCCTCCGCGTTCGCAAAAACCACAATCGGCCTTCTGATTGCATTCAGTGTCGCTGCTTCGTTTGATGTCATTGCGCAAAGCGCAGTGCTTGGCTATGCGTCGTCACTTGCTTCAGGCATTGCGGTGCCAACATATTCTCTGATCGCATATCTTGGAAACGCACGAACTGCCGCACTTATTCTGTTCGCGCTTAGCGCAATTGGGTACCTCATCTGGAAGCATCGCACGTATCACAACCTCCACGTCTTACACGATCAACCGCCGACCTATTCTCGTCCCTGGGCAGTGTTGGGATACTTCATCCCATTCGTATCGCTCGTTATTCCGTTCCGCATGATGCGCGAAATCATTCAAGGAAGCAAGGCGGAAGATGCCGCACAATTCCTTGTGGTCTGGTGGACGACGTTTCTCGCGTCCCAAGTGGTCTGTAATAGCATCGCGCTCGGACTCAAAGAGTCCAGCATCCCACATACAATGATTGGCGCGATCAGTAACGTACTGTGGGACGTGAGCATGGTGGTTTCCGCAATCTGTTTAATCATCATGATTCGCACGATCACGAAACAGCAAAATCATCTCGCAGCACATCGGTAACAGCATCACAAAACAGGGCGTGAGCCCTGTTTTGTATTGTATTGAAAATCGTTTCGCGGCGCGGCCCAGCGTAGGCCGCGCCGCAGCGCGTTGATCAGATCCCGTGCCTACCAGCGAATGTAGGCGATCACGAAGACGATGATGGTCGGGACGTTGTAGAACAACGTCATCGCTACCCCGAACGTCATCGGGTGATGCTTGCGCATCGCGTCGCCGATGAAGCTGTACACCGTGAGCACGCCCCACACGCCCCCAACGCTCACCATCACTTCCGGGATCAGCATCGCAAGGATGCTCACGATCGCGAGAATCATCACGACCAATCCCGGACCGGCCATGAGCCATTCCTTCACCTGATTACCGACCAACTGAGCATCGATCTCAGACATGACGCCTCCTGATTGGACACATTTCTTTGCGCAGCGCAGCACACCGTGTGATACGGCAACGCAGGAAATGGCGTTAAAAACTCTATCATTTGACCCAAATTTCAGCAACCAAAAACCACCCCGTGCAGGGTGGCTCTTGTTCCTAGCGCTTGCGCCACTGTGGGCTGCGGCGTGCACCGCGCTTGCCGAATTTCTTGCGTTCCTTCTTTCGTGGATCGCGCGTCATCAATCCTGCTGCCTTGAGCGTTGTTTTCAAATTCTCTTCAATGAGCACGAGGGCACGTGCAATACCGAGGCGTGATGCCTCAGCTTGACCGATCACCCCACCACCAACGGTCTTGATGGAGATATCGAACTTTTCCATCTGGCCAACTTCTTTGAGCGGTCGCGTGACGTTGCCGCGAAGCTCTTCGGTCGTAAAGAATGCTTCGAAAGCTTTTCCATTGACCGTGATCTTTCCGGTACCAGGTGTCAATCGCACCTGTGCGGTTGCAGTCTTGCGACGTCCAAGCGCTTGAATATATTTTTCTGCCATATTAGGAGATTTTGAGACGAAGCAAGCGACCAGTGCGAAGCTTGTTTTTTGGGAGCATGCGCGAGACCGCGGCATGCAAAACGTCAGCAGGATCTTTCTCCCAGATCTGACGCATCGTCTTGGTCTTTAATCCACCTGGATGACCGCTGTGATGATGATATTCTTTCGTTTCGTACTTCTTTCCCGTCACGACCATCTTCGCAACGTTCGTCACGAGCACGATATCACCTGCATCAACGTTCGGTTGAAAATTGGCGTTCGTCTTGCCCATAAGGTGCATCGCGATATCCGTCGCCAAGCGTCCGAGAATTTTTCCGGACGCGTCGACCGAGTAGGTTTTGCGTTCAATCGTTGGCATATTAGACGAATTCAATGAGTGCAGTTTCTGCAGCATCGCCCTGACGCGTGCCGAGTTTGGTGAGACGAGTATATCCACCGTTTCGATCTTTAAATCGTGGGCCGATGACTTCGAGAAGCTTCTTGACCGGCTGCTCGGTGCTAAAGTAAGCCAAGAGCTGACGACGAGCTGCAAGATCATTTTTCTTTGCAACCGTAATCATTTTTTCCACCACTGGGCGTGCAACCTTCGCTTTTCCAAGTGTTACCTCAATACGATCGTACGTTACCATTGCGGTAACCAAATCGCGGATAAGCGCTTTTCGAGCGGAAGACTTGCGTCCCAGCGTTTTTGTTGTATTTCGATGACGCATACGTTACGCAGTTGGCGCGTCCTCCGCCGCGCGTGTAGTAATCTGTTCAGTCAGACTCGCGTGATTCAATTGACCCTGAATCCACGTGAAGTGATTAAGTAAAATATTTGTTGCCTGTTCCACTGCCTCTTGTGGGCTCACGGTCCCATCAGACGTAATGTTCATGATGAGCTTGTCATAGTTCGTGATTTCTCCCACACGCGTGTTCTCCACACGGAATCCAACGTTGCGCACTGGGCTGAACATTGCATCCACAGAAATCACACCGATCTCTGTTGGTGCACTGTCGCGTTCCTCAGTTGGAACGTATCCGCGTCCGCGCGAAACAGTAATCTCCATGTCAAGCGTCGATTTTCCATCGGTGATGGTTGCAAGTTCAAGTTCTGGATTTGCAATTTCGACATCTGCATTCTTTTCAATGAGCGCAGCTGTTACCACACCTTCTTTGTTTGCGACAAGCTTCAAAACAACTGGCTCTTCACTGTGCACTTTCATGCGCAGCTTCTTTAAGTTCAACATGATATCAAGGACATCCTCTTTTACTCCGGGAACAGTGGAGAACTCGTGCTGCACACCTTTGATTTTCATTGCAGTCACCGCGGCACCAGGAAGCGACGAGAGGAGAACACGTCGAATCGCGTTTCCTACCGTAGTCCCGTACCCGTGGTGCAATGGCTCAATCGTGAGCACAGCTTCATTTGCCCCTGTGCCAGCGGCGAAATGCATTTTTGACAGAAGGAAGATGGTCTCCATATGGTTGTTGAGACTAATTTCGAATAGCGC